>CAZDYY010000001.1:0-24607 GCA_964509745.1 uncultured Legionella sp.
CTCGTTGCCTGAACACGTGTTGCATATTTTGTCGCACCGATAGGTAATTCGTGGCCCACAGGTTCGACATCCATAATAGGGGGTTTTGTAATTATTTTGATAACCGCAGCGCGTTTCAACTGCAACGCAGCCGGTGAAAAAAGTGGTGCAGAATAATCCAGTGATCAGGATACGGGTAATCTTCATGAACAATATTCTCCCTGGCTGTTTACTTCCTTTTTGTATCTTCAATAATACCATAACTATAGCCGCCAATTTCACTGGCAGGATCAAGCAGTGCCTCAATCTGGCTGCAAACTGATTTTGCATCGCTGCCGGTGAATTGAATACCAATACCCGATACAACATGATAGAGCGAAATGGCCGGGATAATCCAGACTACGCTTCCTTCAATATGCAAAGCCTCATTTTTTCCCGGCAATTGCAGGTTGACTATCACTTTGTCTCCCAGTATGAATGATTGCGAGGTCGGAATAAACAAACCACCGTCCTTGATGAATGGCATATAGGACAGATTTAATTCGATGGGGTCGTTGATCACCAAATCAAGTGTATTGTCTGGCATAATTTTGTTCCTTACTGAGGCCAGCAGGCGCTCGGTGCTTGTGTAATAACCCCGCTTGCTACGGTTAACGTCAAACTGCTGCATGATGTTCCATTGGCAGTATCACTGGCCTGCGTTCCTACCGCTGTGGCTGTAATGACATATCCTGTGGCGGACACATTGCTGATTCCAATGGTGTAATAGCCTGCCGGAGAAGACGTGACTCCAGCCCACACTTGAGCCAGCGTGCCATACTGTGAATTATTGGTTCGGTACCTTTCTTCAGCCAGCATGATAGACATGATGGTACTAATCCCATCAATACGCCGTCCTCTTTTTACATGGCTGGTAAATAAATTTACTGCGATGACGGTAATAATGGATACAATGGCGAGAACAACCAGCAGTTCGATTAACGTCACTCCCCGTGTTCTTTTCATACATACCTCAAAAAAGAGAGCCGATTTTAAATATTGGCAGGTACATTGCAATCACAAATCCACCAACAATGACACCAAGAATTACCATAATCAGTGGTTCAAGTAAACTGCTTAAATTATCAACGACAGTATTGACTTCTTCTTCATAGTAATCTGCTACCTTGTTTAACATTTCTGTCAGTTTACCAGATGCCTCACCCACGCCAATCATTTGAATTGCCATATTGGGGAACAGTTTTGTGGTCGCCATGGAGACCGACAACCCTTGCCCATTGATCAGATCATCATGAATTTTCATGACCGCATCACTGTAAATTTTATTTCCCATGATTTGAGCCATGGCTTTCATGGATTCAACAATGGGCATGCCTGCCTCAAATGTTGTCGCAAGGGTACGGCTAAAGCGTGCAATAATCCCTTTACGAAGAATGGGTCCAATAATCACAATTTTCAAAGTCCAGCGCTCGATGGTCTGGTGTAGCTCGGGATATTTTTGTAACGCATATCTAAAACCGAAGAACGTCCCGGCCATGATCATGATCAGCAGCCACCAGTCGTTGCTGATAAAATTGGACGCATGAACAACCATTCGTGTGAAGAAGGGCAGCTCTGCACCAAATGACGAAAACAGGGTTTGAAATTGCGGGACAACAAATACCAGCAATATCAGGCTGACGAGCAGGGCAATACTGAGAATGGCAATCGGGTATACCAGTGCCTTTTTTAGTTTTCTTCGCAGCGTTTCACTTCTCTCAAGGTGTTTTTCCAGCCGGCTCAGGGTTTTGTCCATCGTACCTGACCGTTCACCTGTTTTGATCAGGTTACAGTACAAGTCGCCAAACAGTTTTGGATATTGAGCAAAGGATTCGGCCAGCGTTTTACCCTCGGCGGTGTTGTTTTTGATGGTGACAATCAGCGATTGCATGGCAGGATTTTCCTGATCATGAGCCATAATTTCCAGCGCCTGAATGATAGGTAACCCTGCACTTAGCAGGGTTGATAAGTAGCGGGTGAAAATAATAATATCTTCCTGTTTGACTTTTTTCTTTTTGGAAAGAAAACTTAATCCAGGCAGATTAATGCCTTTTTTTTCTTCCAGGGAAATAATTTCAATGCTCATCTTTTTCAGCTCGAGCTGGGCATTTTTCATGTCGACAGACTGAATGGTACCGCTGACGCGATTTCCCTGTTTGTTCAGACCAACCCACTTGTAGTTGTTCTTTGTCGTTTCAGCCATCATCTAATCCATCATTTAAATACGCGATTTAATTCAGTTAAACTGGTGATGCCCTTTAATACAGCTTGCAGTCCTGATTCGCGTAAACCCATAATCCCTTCCTGTCTGGCAAGGTTGGTAATTTCAATGGCGTTTCCTCCATCCATAATCAATTGCGCCATTTCCTTGCTGACGGGCATGACCTCAAAAATCCCGAATCGCCCAATAAATCCATGTGCACAACGGGGGCAACCATTGGCCTTGTATAATTGATGTTTGCGAATCTCTTCAATGGTAAAACCCTCTTTTATTAATATTTCATCAGGCAAATCATCTTTCTGTTTGCAAGCATCACACAGGGTACGTACCAGACGTTGAGCAACCACAATGGCAAGTGAACTGGCAATGTTGTAAGCCGCAACGCCCATATTCATTAAACGCGTTATCGCTTCCGGTGCGCTGTTTGTATGCAGGGTGGATAGAACAAGATGGCCTGTCTGAGCCGCTTTGGCCGCAATTTCTGCCGTTTCCAGGTCTCTGATTTCCCCCACCATGATGATGTCGGGATCCTGACGTAAAAATGAGCGCAAGGCGGATGAAAACGTAAAATCGGTTTGTAAATTCACCTGAACCTGATTGATGCCAAGGATTGGGATTTCAACCGGATCTTCAACAGTGGATATATTTTTTTCAGGTGAGTTTAGATAATGTAATGCAGAATAAAGCGTTACAGATTTACCGCTACCGGTAGGGCCCGTGACCAGGATTAAACCCTGGGATCGATTCAGGGCATTGGTAAAATGTTCCATTCGGATGCTATCCATCCCGATATGATCCAGGCCTTGCGTAACTTGCGAAGCATCCAGTATTCGCAACACAATTTTTTCTCCGAAAATGGTTGGGCAGATACTCACCCGGAAATCAACTGATTTTTTTCTGGAAATAATTAATTTGAATCGACCATCCTGTGGAACCCGGTGTTCGGTAATATCCAGATTGGACATGACTTTTATCCGGGCCAGAATATAATTGGCCAGCTGGATAGACGGGGTGAGGACCGGGTTAAGAACGCCGTGCAATCGAAACCGGATTCGATAGCTGCTTTCATAGTGTTCAAAATGGATGTCAGATGCCTTTTTTTGTATGGCATCCAGCAAAACCCGGTTGACAAAATTCACAATCGGGGCACTTTCTACTTCAGTGATGCCCACTTCAACCTGTTCTTCTTCCGCCGCCTGGATTTCAATATTTTTCAGTGACTCATCGCTTGCCTCACCAATCTCGGATAAAACCAGCGTATTCAGCAGTTTGTCGATGACGGTTTCCAGCTGACTGATCTCAACAATGATGAGCCGTGCATCAAAACCGGTTAAAAAACGGATTTCATTCAGGCGCTCAATTGTCGGGTCAAATACGGCGATATATAGAAGATTGCTTTTTTTAATCAGCGGTAGAGCGAGGCGTTTTTTTACCAGCTGGAAATTCAGGAATTCCGAAGGCACAAGCTCTGCATCAAATGCGGTGATATCGCACAAGGGTAAACCAAAATATTCCGAGGTTGCCATGGCAACCTGTTTTTCATCCAGTAAATTTTGTTTAACAAGGTATTCAATGTAGGACTGGTTGCTTTTATTTGTTTGTTGCAGCGCATCCAGTGCGATTTGCTGGTCAAGAAATTGATGTTCTGCTAGATAATACGCATAACCACTGAGTATTTTGTTTGGGGCAGATTCTTCCATTATTGACCACCTCGATGACTCTGGCTTATCTGTTATCCCTTGCTACAATCGGGATAACAGATCAGTCGTTAAGTGCGATCTTATAATCTGTAAATTAAATACAACACTCCTCTGGTGGGCTGATCATGCATTGCCCACCATACAGGCTGTGCGTTTCTTCAGGGGTTATTTAGCATAACCGTTGGTCACGCCACCACCTGATGAAACCCAGGTTAATTGCCCGCTTGCATTCAGCGTTGGGGTCAGGACATAAGTGTCCGTTGCCAAAATACCGTGTGCAGCTACTGGAGTAACCGTGATCACACCATTTGCCACGGCAAGCGATGTAATCGCGCCAACGGCTGTTGAAATGGCAGCTGGTATATTATTCGAGCCAGCATTACACCCGGTTAAAGTGCCAAGCGTTTGCGCGCATTCGGCAACCCCTACACTGTAAGGAGCTGTTGCAGATACGACCTCACTATAATACGCACGGCGAGCATAGTTTTGGTAAGAGGGAATAGCAACTGCGGCCAGAATACCAATGATCGCAATTGTTATCATCAACTCAATCAAGGTAAAACCTTGCTGTGAAGACTTGTAGCTTTTCATTTTGACACCTCCAATACTGCTTGTTGTGAATAGGTTTGTGATTCTGGTGGAAGCACATATTTTCCTGTACTACAATATAACTATAGCACCGTTTTTAAATAAGGGAATTCTTTTGTACAATTTATCTGTGTACATGACTATTTTTATAGTTGTCCCCGCGGGAAAGACTAAATTAATTTTTTGATATGTCTAACATGGAGTCTGGACATGACGACCCCGAAAACCCTGAATCGGGACATTACCATCCTGATTGTTGAAAGCAGCCAGACTCAAAGAGCCACGCTGGAGTACTTGCTTCAAACGCAAGGTTATCAGGTTATCATTGCGGACAATGGCAAGGACGCGATCACCCTGGCAAGGCAACATACACCTCATCTGGTGATAAGCGATGCCGTGATGCCGGAAATGGATGGTTTCTCCCTGTGCAGATCCTTCAGGGAAGAAGCTACATTAAGTGATATCCCCTTTCTGCTGATGATTTCTCTGGACACTATCGAAGAGATCATTCGGGGCCTTGAATCCGGAGCCGATAATTTTATCTATAAGCCTTACAATTCCACTTCACTTGTCGATCGGATTGATACGATTTTTTTAAACCGGCAAATGCGCCGGAAAGTGGATAAACAGGAAGAAATTCAGATTATCCACAACGGGAAAAAATATTTGCTGAATGTGGAGCCGGAACAAATTCTGGATTTCCTGGTGTCGTTTGTCAAAGACAGCATGGACATGAACAAGCGGCTAAAGGAACGTGAATCTGAATTGCAAAAAGTAAGAAAGGCGGCGGATTTGGCCAGTTTTGAAAAAAGTAATTTTCTCGCCAGTTTGAGTCACGAAATCAGAACCCTTATGACCAATATCCTTGGCTTGCTGGAGTTGCTGAATATGAGCAAGCTGGATGTTGATCAGCATAGCACACTGATGACAGCCTATGATTCGGCAAAATTACTCCTGAGAATTATTCATGATATGCTGGATTATCCCAAAATTGAGTCCAAAACCCGGGAGGCAGCTTTTGATGTTGATTCGGACAGGGAATTGTGCGGGTTCCGGGGGCCTGTTCCGGTTTCCGACCCGGTTGACAGGCGTTTCCTGGTCGAGCTGGTGGGGGATGATACGGCGGCTCAATGGGAGATTCTTGTGGATTTTCAACATTCGAATGCAGAGGATAGCGCGCTGCTGGTTGATGCGGTTCGAAATAATAATTTGACTGAGGCGATGAACATGGCTCACCGCATCAAAAGTGCCTGCATGCTGGTCGGAGCAGAAACCCTTGGCATGATCTGTCAACAAATCGAGGCAGCGGGTGAACGGGAGGATGAGGAGGCCGTCAGGCTGTTTGCCGACAGATTCCAGCAGGAAGTGGAGCGTTTGAACGTCTGGTTTGATACTCATCAGGATGAAAAGGATGGACATTAAGGATTTAAATGTTTTAGTGGTAGAGGATGATGATTTTCAGCGTCGTGTCCTTGTTCGGGTATTGAAGGTTATGGGGCTGGACCGTATTGCCGAGGCGAAGAATGGACAGGGTGCACTGGATATTATTCAAAACAGAAAAGCACCGTTTGATATCTTGTTGTGTGATCTGAGAATGCCGGGTATGGACGGCATGGAACTTATTCGTCATCTGGGTGAAAAACAGTCTAAAACAGCAGTCATCATTGTGAGCGGGCTGGAGAATGTGCTGCTCTCATCTATTGAAATCATGGCACAGGATTATGGTGCAAACATGCTGGGCCGGATTGAAAAGCCCGCTTCGATCAAAAAGCTTGAAATCCTGTTTAATAAATATCTGTCAATACAGACGAGTCTCAAGCAGGAAAAGAATACACCGGTTAGTCAGGAGTTTACCCAGCCCGAACTGGTTAATGGCTTGACAAATGATGAGTTTGAGCCTTTTTTTCAGCCCAAGGTTAACATGGTGTCCGGAAACATTACCGGTGCCGAGGCGCTGGCGCGGTGGCGACATCCGCAGAAGGGCATGATTGCTCCGGACCTGTTTATTGCACAGATGGAAAACAGCAGCCTGATCGATGCGCTGACACTGCTGATGATAAAAAAAGCTACCCATCACAGCAAGATCTGGAGGGAAAAGGGGTTGAATATCACCGTATCGGTCAATTTATCCATCAAGTCCCTGATGAATCCAGGGTTTGCCGACAGCATTATCGAGCTGGTGGCCAGTCAGAAATCTGATCCCCGCCACATGGTCCTGGAAATCACTGAATCTGCCATTACATCGCATGTGGGCCGTGTACTGGAAAATCTGGCACGCCTGAGAATTCACGGTTTTGGTTTGTCAATTGATGATTATGGTACGGGGTATTCTTCCCTGCAGCAATTGATGCGCATTGCCTATAGCGAGTTAAAAATTGACAAGTCTTTTATCACCCATGCATCAACACAGGATTCAGCACGGGTGATTGTGGCATCGTCACTGGAAATGGCGAGGAAACTGGCCATGACATCTGTGGCGGAGGGGGTTGAATATCAATCGGACTGGGATTTTCTGGCTACACTGGGGTGTGATGTCGCCCAGGGATACCTGATTTCCAAACCGCTGCCCGCAGATGAATTTTATGACTGGGCTACAGAATGGTCGCGAGCTGGATTTTCCCGAAAATGAGGGGTGTTCACCGATGGTCGTGGATACTGCCGCAAACCGTTACGTTTTGTGAAAAATATGCTATTGTAATTTTCTGTCCTGATAATGGGGGGTCCACTATACATGGCTAAAGTAGAATTTTTTGGATTGGATATCGGGACTGATTTTATAAAATTATTGAAGATAAATGCTTCCCGGAATCCCTTTCAGATTGAACATTTACTCATTTCCCCCACCCCAAAGGACGCCATTGTCAAGGATGAAATCAAGGATAGTGCGGCACTTGGATCGTTGCTGGGTGAAATGATTGAAAAAGCCAATATAGCCACAAAATTTGTTGCAGTGGCAATTCCTGGCTCTCTTGCCATTATCAAATCCACAATGATTGACAGCCGACTGACTGCTGATGAAATCGAATCCCGGGCATGGCTTGAAGCCAATCGATATTTCCCGGATTTAGTTGGTAATATCTATCTGGATTATGCAGTGACGGGTGCGCCGGTACAAAACCCCGCGCAAGCGGAGCTTCTGCTGGTTGCCTGCCGTAAAGATCAAATCAAGCCCTATCTGGATATGCTGGATCAAGCGGGTCTGGTCGCAAAAATTGTGGATGTGAACTGTTATGCTCTGGCCCGAGCATTATCCATGACCCCGCAGCCACCGGTCATACAAACCATTGCGTTGCTCAATTTAAATGTTACCTTGAGCTCCTTGATTGTCGTGCAGAAAAACTATCTGCTCCATGCCCATGATCAAAGTTATAATGGACAGCGCTTGCTCACGCAAACGCAGGCCTGGATTGCCAGCAACCCCTCCAGTGATTTGCTTGATGATATTGAATACCAGAAGATTATTAAAGAAAATCTGGTGTCTCACCTGCGACACACCATGCAATTTTTTTATACCAGCAAACCGGATGTCGGTATAGAAAAACTGTTGCTATCCGGTGATTTGGCCAATATTCCCATGTTATCATCATTTATTCAGCGGGAAATCGGGATTGAGACAGTCGTTGCCAATCCATTCGCCAATGTTACACTGGCACCGGAGATCAATGAGGATGAGATCAAAAAATACGCCCCTTCATTTATGCAATGCTGCGGGCTGGCACTCAGCGACTTTCCCGGATAAGGAACACCTTTTATGATTACAATTAATCTGTTACCCTGGAGGGAGGAAGTAAAAAAGGCCCAGCAGATTCGTGCGGGAATCATTGCCGGAGTGTTTGCTGCCGTCGCCCTGTTTTTTGTATTTGTCTTGTACTTGTATCTTACCATTCTCATCGGGAATCAACAGGCGAGAAATGACTATTTGCAATCGGTGATTGCAGATGAAACCATGAAACTGGGGGCATTAAACCGGCAGAAGAAAGCGGTGATGGGTATTGAATCACAAATCCAGTTTCTTGTCTCGTTACGAAAAACCAGTTTCCAGACAGTCACGCTGCTCGATATGTTGCCCCGTATCATCCCTTCAGCCGTTACGCTAACAAAAATTGTTAAAGACAAGAATGACCTTGCACTTTATGGGAAATCAAAATCCAATATACAAGTGACCTATTTAATGGAGACCATTGGTAAAACACCAATGTTCAAACAACAGGAATTGACTGAAATCACTGAGGGAAAAAATGCGGGGATAGAAGGGCGATATTTCCAATTAAAAATGAAGCAACAGGAATAAGCATGGCAAGTATGGATTTTAACAGGTTTTACGCATGGCCTTTCAGATTGCAACTGGTTGTCTTTGGTTTGTTATTTCTTGTTGTGTTTTATCTGGGTTATCAGTTAATTATTTCCCCATACTATAATGATTTGCTGAATGCACAGGAACAGGAAACAAATCTAAAAATCAATGTCCAGTCAACCATTCACCGCAGTGCACTGTTGCAAGGCACGGCTGCGCAACTTCCCGCGTTGCAACAAAAAATTGATCAGCTCAGGAAAAACCTGATTGTTCGAGCCAATGCGCCTGAATTGATCAAGGAAATTCTCACCAAAGGCAATGCCAATCATCTGCATTTCAGTGTATTTGATCCCTCGGAAGAAAAGGGGGATGGTGGATACGAAAAAATCGTGATCAAGATTAGTGCTATTGGCAGTTATCATCAATTTGCCAATTTTATGAGTGAAATCGCCAATATGCCATGGATGATTGTTATTGAACAATTTGTCATTTCCAGCGAAAATAAAACAGACGTCGCTCCTGGAGCCAAACCAGCGGTACCTGTTTTGTCAGGTGCGGCTTTGTCCGGGGAGCTTACGCTTGATGTCTATCAACTGCCAGAGACAAACCCATGAACAGGACCAGCAGGCTCAACAGGTTGTGTCAAAACGTCCCGGGGGTTGTTGACTGTTTATTTTCCGGGTCTTCCGGGATCCCGAAGAATACATCTCTGGCCAGGATTTTGTTTTTGACTTCATGCTGGACGCTGGCCATGCTGACGTGCTCATGCTCAAGTGACTCTCATCTGCAGGATTTGCAACAATTTGTCAGCCAGATCAAGCAGAGCGAGTCCAACAAGCCATTTACTGCATGGCAAATACCGACTGTTACTACCATCACCTATCAGGCAAGCAGCCTGCGTTCGCCTTTTCAGGATATCGCTGCAGAAGGAACAAAAAAAACATATACTACTCCTCTGCAAGCATACCCCTTGACTACACTGCGATTTACAGGAACAGTCATACAACCGGGTAGCGCATCTATTGCTTATGTCTTAACTCCTGATAATATGGTTTATCAGGTGAAGGAAGGTGATCCCGTTGGTGATCACGATGGCAAGGTAACAGGTATTCGTTCTGACCGGTTGATTGTTACGGAACAGGATACTGAAAATAACAAGCAGGAAACGCGCGTAATCACATTACGACTTAAGGACACACATTGAAGATGATATTTCATGCATTCAAAAAGCGTAACGCCTTGCAGGTTGTTGCGGCATTGTTATTAGCGGGATTGAACCCCGTGCTTGCTGCGACGCTGGGTTCTTCTCCGGTAACCGAATCCCGGGATCTCAAAACGAACCGGTTGTCTTTTTACTTCCAGAACATTGAAACCAGGATGTTGTTGCAGCTGATTGCCAAAAACTCGGGCGTGAATTTTATCATCAGTGATGCGGTCAAGGGCAGTATTACCCTGAATTTAAAAAATGTGAGCTGGCAGCGAGCGCTGGATATCATCATGAAGACGCAGAATCTGGCTTCCCGTCGCATCGGCAATGCGTTATATATCAGTACGATAGAGGACATGACCAGCACTGAGGCCAAACAGTTGCAACTGGCGGATACCATTGCCAACTCGGGTCGGCTGGAGTCGGTAAAAATTCATCTCAATTACATGAATGCCATGGATTTGGCAACGCTGTTGAAAGGACCACAAAGTGTATTGTTGACCCCGCGAGGGCAGGTTGCCGTGGACTCCAGAACCAATAGTCTGATTATCCGTGATACGAAGCAAAATATTCAGGACATCCTGCCGGAAATCCGATGGCTGGACGTTCCGGCACGGCAAGTGCTGATTGAAGCACGTATCGTTAATATAGATACGACATACGAGCGAGAACTGGGTGTGCGGTTTGGTGTGAGCAATACCAGCACACTGTCAGGCACTTTGTCCGGTGCCAATCAGCTGAGCCAGGGGATTGCCCCAAGCCTTGTGACCCCGTTTACAGACCGGCTGAACTTTAATATTCCGGCAAATGCACTGTTTGATGGTGCCGTGCCTGGCAGCATTGCCCTGGCACTGGCCAAGCTGGGGCCGGTTCTTCTTGATATGGAATTATCGGCCCTGGAAGGTGAGCAACATCTCCAGGTCATCGCCAGACCACGAGTGATTACCGCCAACCAGCAAAAAGCGGTGATTCAAACGGGTGAGGAAATTCCCTATCAGGAAGCCAGTTCAAGTGGTGCGACATCCATTACCTTCAAGAAAGCGGTATTAAGCTTGACCATTGTTCCACAAATTACGCCCAATAATAAAATTATCCTGAACCTGAAGGTGACGCAAGATTCACGTGGTCAGAATGTTGCGGTGGGTGCGACATCAACTGCGGGTTCAACCGGTGCAACCACCCCGGTTAACATCCCGGCAATCAATACCGAAGAAGTGGAATCCAATGTTTTATTAAATAATAATGAAACCATTGTTATTGGCGGGGTGTATAAAACAGTCAAGCAAAATTCAATGGATCGTATTCCGTTTTTTGGAACGTTGCCTGTGGTTGGTCATTTATTTACCCATGAAGGGGTCCATAATGAAAAGCATGAATTGCTTATTTTCCTGACTCCAAAAATTATTACGCCCCAACCTGCAGTCAAGACAGTAGTAACCCGGGTCATGGAGTGTGATCCGGCCATTGCTCCATGCGTAAAAAAGAAACCAGCGGCTGGATGCCGGGTATATCCCGGCATGCATTCTGTAAACCGGGATGAAAAGTAAGATGTTGAAATCATGGCGATGCAGGAAAGGTTTTTTTTGTACCAAAGCCCTTGTGAAAATAATATCTATAGCACTCATGCTGAATCTGGGTGCTTGCAGTATTAAAAAGTCAGGCAAAGACAATGAGGACCGGAATCGAAAAATTCACACTGCAAAAATTAATGCCCAGCTGGGTATTGCCTATCTGGAAAGAAATGATGTCCAGCGTGCCAAACAAAAATTGTTACTGGCGCTGGACCAGGCGCCCAATATTCCGGAGCCATGGTATTCAATGGGATATTTTCTTGAGGCCACCGGGAATACCCAGGAAGCAGGGAAATATTATTTAAAAGCGATACAACTGGCGCCGAGACAGGGAGAGGCAAAAAATAACTATGGCACTTATCTGTGCCGTACCGGGCGGTATCAGGCGTCGATTCAACAGTTTTTACTGGCAGTACAGGACCCGAATTATATCAATCCGGCAGCGGCCTATGAAAATGCCGGATTGTGTGCTTTGAAAATTCCGGACAAAGCACATGCCCGGATTTATTTTGAACAAGCACTGTCGCGAGACTCAACCCGTTCGTTGTCTCGCCGGAAACTGGCTGAATTGAAAGGTGAGCCGCTACGAAATAACAGGAGCACGTATTGAGTATGAAAACAGGAATAATCAGTAAACTGGGCATGGTCGCCGTACCAGGGCTGATGGCTTTTTTATTATTTATGAATTTTTCCTCCCATAAAACCCGTCCATTACCGGCTGCTGACCTTGTTAATGCAAGCATGCCTGCAGTCAAAATGAAAGTGGCTATTACGCCTGTTGAACCTGTCGCTGTTGCACCAGTGGCTGCCTTGCCTCTTCAGGAAGAAATCAGAGTGCAGTCCAGTCCGGATGATTTGGTGTTAAATGGGATATTTATTTCAGAACAATTTAAATCGGCCATGATTAACAATCATTTTTACCAGGAAGGCGACACCATCAAGGGCATGAAAATTGTGTCGATTGAATATGAGCAGGTGAAATTAAACAATAAAATTTTAAGAATGGAACTGGCTTCAATCGGAGACAGTAATCAGGAGTAGCACAATTGCCAGAGATATTTCGCGATTTACTTGGTTTACGCTACAGGCCGCGCCACCTGGCGATTGCTCCCGGGAGCATGCGGGGGTATACCCTGATAGAGCTCATGGTGGCTTTGACGATTGTTGTTATTTTAGCACTAGTCTCGATTCCTTCGTTTGTTACCATTATCAAAAATTATCGTATTTCCGGTGTTGCAGATAATTTATATTACTTTTTACAAAATGCCCGCGCTGAAGCAGTCAAGCGTAATACCAATGTCTATGTTTCATTTACTCCAGGCGATTCATGGTGTTATGGTATGAATGCAGGCAGCAGTTGCAATTGCACAGTTGCCAACAGTTGTGGCCTGGGCACCTTCAGTGCCTCCACTTCTCAGCAAATAACACTGTCAACCACTCTTGGCAGTAATCAGGTGTATTTTGAAGGGACACATGCTGCAGCGAATGCGAGTGGAACGATCACCTTCACACTCTATGGACAAACATCATTGATTACTCTCACGATAGGGCGACTGGGAAGTTTACAGGTGTGTTCAACCGGAATTGGCGGGTATACAGCATGCTAGATTTTTTTAACCATCCATCACCTTAGTCCCGGCGTCCCACGGCTCGTCGGCAGATGAATTGTCGATACACTCTGAACATGGCACGCAAACAATCAGGGTTTACCCTGGCCGAGTTATTGGTTGTTCTGGCCATTAATTTAATACTGTTTGCTGGACTCACCACACTGATTGTGGCGAATTTGAATCATTACCGGGTTGCCTTGAGTACCATGCGGCTGAATCAGCAATTACAATCAGCGCTGTTATTGATGGGTAACGATATACGCCGGGCAGGATACTGGTCGAATGCGAGCAGTGATGTTGGCGGGACGCAAAATAATAACCCGTTCATGACCAATGCAACCGATATTACCGTATCAGGCGGCAATTGCGTGTTATTCACCTATGATCAGAATGGAGATGGTTCATTGCCGGCAATTGATGCGTCCATTGATGATGAGCGTTATGGATACCGGCTCAATGGTCAGGTATTGCAGGCAAGGCCCCCCGGTGCTTCATTTTCCTGTGGCGCGAATGCATCCGAGTGGGAAAATATAACCGATACACAAAATATCCAGATCACCAGTCTTGCTTTTACCTTAACGACAAGTACCCTGACAACAGGGCCTGGCACAAAAGGACTGGTTCAGCGTGCCATGGATATCAGCATCACAGGCCGGTTGGGCAGTGATAATACAATTACCAGAACCTTCACCCAGCACATCAGGATCAAAAATGACAAGTTTGTTCCTTAATACCCGGCGGGGAGCCGCCACCCTGTTATTTACGGTGACCATGCTGGTGCTCAGTACGATGGTCATTTTATTTGCTACCAATTTTGCTGTCATGCAGTATAAAACAGCTGCGAATCTGAATCGCAATACCCAGGCCTATGAGGCGGCGGAAGCAGGTCTCGAATTTGGTATTACCTACCTGCAGCAAAATTCCGCAACGATTCTGGCCAGCCCGAGTGGCGGCTATATTTTGCCTTATTCCAATGCCAGCACGACCAATGTGGTTCTGGCTAACAACAGTAAATTTTCGATTAGTTATACAAATCCTGTGGCTAATAATTACACGCTGATTAAAATAACATCAACAGGCACCAGTGACGATGGATCATCCACCAGAGTCGTGAGCCAGCTGGTCGGGTTTGGTTCGATACTGGCCAACATACCCTCGACCCCCCTGACCACCAAGGGTGATGTGACGATGGGAGGGAATGCAACAATCAGGAACACAAACTCAAACACAACGGTCCAATCTGCAGGACAGGTAGACATCAGCGGCAGTGCAAAAACCGTGTTGTCATCGGGAACCAGCTCGACAGCTGCCCAGATCAAATCCGATGTTCAACAGAGTGTGTCATCCCTCCAGTCCATATCGACCAGTGATTTTTTTGCAACGTATTTTGGGGTGCCTGCTGCAACGGTTAAAAACAATATGGAACATTACTACAGCAACAGCAGTGATAAAAATTACAGCAGCTCGCTAAGCGGTATGTCGGGCACATCTATCTGGATCGATCAAACCGGCGGTACGGCAACCATTAATGGAATCACAGTCATTGGTTCATCAACTAACCCGGTAGTGATGGTGGTTAATGGCGATCTGTCAATGAGGGGCATTGTAGTGATCTATGGCTTTGTTTATGTTGTTGGAGACTCAAGTTCCACTGACATTTTGGGGAGTGTGACGATTAATGGTGCGCTGGTGACGCAATCTGATTTAAAATTAACGGGTAATGTTACCGTAAATTATGATGCCACGGCATTAGGTAATGTGAAAAATCAAACCGCATTAACCTATTACGCCAAGGTACCTGGCAGCTGGAAGGACTTTTAATATGACAGCGCAACGCATGAAAGGGCAAACGCTGGTAGAAGTACTGGTTAGCCTGTTGTTCATCACCGTGGGTGCTCTGGCGTTAATCCGGTTTCAAAATTATCTGGCATATGATACGAGTATGGCCCAGCAAAAAGGCACAGCGATGTTGCTTGCCATATCACGAATTGAAACCCTGCGGGATTTTCAGGTATTGAATAACACCAGCGGCTATACGTCATATCAAAGCATTGCATCCGGGTCGTCAACCTCAGCCGTGAGTGATGCCACCTATACCATTACCTGGACCGTAACAACCTTTACCAGTCCGGATTATAAAACAGTTGCCGTGACCGTCTCGTGGACAGATCATAATGGTAACACGCAATCCATACAGCAAGTGTCGGATTTTGCAGGTATAGATCCGCAATATTCCGCAACGATTATGTGACAGGAGAGAACAGTCATGAGATATATCATTGTAACGCTGATTCTACTGACCGGGGCAATCAGCAATGCCGGGGTTTATGAGGAAGACACAAGCCAGGGCGGTGTTCTTTACACTGACACACCATCACCCAATGCCAAACCGGTGGATTCATCTGATGAAACCAGTTCAATTTCAGGTCCACCACCAGAGGCCCGGAAGGAAGGTTCAGCAAAGGAAGATCAAATAGTAGCTAACCAGATGTACAAGACGTTTGTCATTGTTTCACCCAAAGATCATGACACAACCCAGGGACAGTCACCGATTCCGGTGAAAATGAAACTGGAGCCAGCATTGCATGAAGGGGACACAATCCAGATCATGATAGATGGCAAGCCATTTGGCCCGGCAACCACTGATTTAAATCCATCACTCAGTGAGGTAGCGCGGGGCGTGCATCAGTTATCAGCGGTTATTCTTGATGCAAGGCAAGCCATCATCAAGCAAAGCAACTCACTGACACTTTATGTGCATCGAACCAGTGCCCAGACATCACCTGCGCTGCGTCCATTGTCGCCGGCCAGGTAGTTGGTTATAATCACCCGCAATGAAAACATTGTTAACGGAGTTCTCCTGATGCCAATTTATGAATATCAGTGCTCTAATTGCCATCATCATTTTGATTTGATACAAAAAATGAATGACGAGCCTGTGAAAACATGTCCCACCTGTTCCAAAGATACAGCCGTCCGGCTGGTTTCTGCAGCAGGGTTTCAATTAAAAGGCACTGGCTGGTATGCAACCGATTTTAAAAACAAGGGATCACAGGAAAAAACCTCCGGTTCTGCAACCAAAACCGGGAAGAGTGAAGCCATAGTATCTGATACCACTGGTTCAGATAAAAAAAGCCCGGAGTCATCCGGTTCATCAACGACATCAAGCAAGGAATCAAATTGAAAGGTACCGCTTTTCGCAGCTATCTGTTTGCCGGCCTGGTGGTATGGGTGCCGGTGCTGGTGACGATTGCCGTTCTCCGATTTATTATCGATTTGCTTGATAGAACCATGCAGCTGATTCCGCATGCCTATCAGCCTGAGCAATTGTTTGGTTACAGCTTGCCAGGTCTTGGTGTGCTCTTGTCTTTAATTTTGTTATTGATAACCGGTATTGTGGCAACCAATATTCTCGGGCAGCGACTGGTTAGCTGGAGCGAGGCCATTCTTGACAGAATTCCTCTGGTGAGAAACATTTATAATGGTTCAAAGCAGGTAATTCAGGCTTTTTTTGCAAGCAACAGCCAGGCGTTTCGCAAAGTGGTGTTGATTGAGTATCCACGCAAGGGTATCTGGAGTGTTGCCTTTCAAACCGGTTACAGTCACCCCGAAATTGCTGAACACGCCGGAGCGGAGCTCGTATCGGTTTTTATTCCCACCACGCCCAATCCAACCTCCGGATTTTTAATGATGGTGCCTAAAGCGGAGGTGGTTGAATTATCCATGACCACGGAAGAGGCGTTAAAATTTATTATTTCACTAGGGGTGATGCAGCCTGTGATGCCTGGGAAAAATCCTGCGGTGTGAATTCCCCGACGATATGTTATGCTCGGGTAGACGTGGAATTTTTCAAAGAGAACATTATGCGATTTTTTCTGTTGCCATGTTTGCTGTTATCTTTTTTTACAACCCCTGTATTTCCGGCATCAAATGACAGCGTTGATAAACTGAATACGTTCCTTGCCCGGGAAAAAGTAAATTTAACCCAGGCTCTTCATGCAGAAGAGCTGTTGTCCAAATCAGACAAGATACTGAATCAAGCCGCATTAACCACGCGTAAACAGCAAAATGCCGACATGCTGGCACTTGTTCGAGTAAAAATAGCTACACTCAATGATTTTAATTTCAATCAGCGCAAGCGACAGCAAAACCTCGCCCGCCGGCTGAAAGCACTGCAACAATTACCTTTGGAAAAGACGCAAAATACCCAGGCGATTGATGAGCGCATGAAGTATATTGAGGCACTAAAAATAGAAAATGGAAATACCATTGATTTGATTGGTGAAAACCTCGAGCTTGCGAAAGGGTACGAAGCAATGCTGGTGGCTACGCAAAATCGGCTGGCCATGCTGCAAGCGAATATGACAGAGCAGCAGCATCTGGATCAGTTGCAGGAAAAAATTCATCAACTCAAACGGGAACGCGACAAGCTGTATCAGAAAAGCCTCGATCTTCAGCAGGCAAAAAAAGCCAATGGCTCCTTTGGCGATAATTTGAATCATGAGGCCGAGCTATTGTTGAATAACCAGGCCATCATTCTTCTCCAGCAGCAAATTATTGAACTGGGGTCGCAAAAAAAACTGCTGGCTGCTGATTATTTGCTGTTGAACAATCAGGATATCAAAACCATTTCTCAAGCTATTGATCTGTATAGCCTGGCTATCAGGCAATTAAGTGGAATAGAGCAATCCCTGAAAAAAATGCAGGAATTGCTGGATAATGAGCAGCATTTTCTCTCAAATGCCCGGTTTGAAAAAAACCGGCTTTTGCTGAAGAAAACGGTTGCGTTGCGTTTGAAGCAAGTCAGCAAGCAACATGATTTCTTGCAAAAGGAGCTTGAGAAAAAGCAGCATCAGTTAAATCAAAAGCTGGCCTCGCGTCAAGGTTTAACGGAGTATCATCTATACAGCTGGCCTGCTCTCACCAGTCAGTTATTGCATGTTCCGGCACAATTTTATCATTACCTGAAATTGCTTGCATTGAAGGTCAGTCATAATTATTTGCAGCTGGATGCCTGGTCGGCAGTGAGGGTGTGGGGAAGTCTTTGCTCAATCCTGCTGGCAGGACTGGCTTTGGGGCGTGGTTTGGATGCGGTGGTGCAAGGTAAACAGCGATCCAGTATGTCAGGCCATCTGTTTGATGGTGCGTTGATGCTGCTGTATCGAAATATACCGCATCTGACCATTGCGGCCATGCTGATGACGATGTTTTTTCTTAATCATATTGTCTTTGAAAACTATCAGTTGCTGGTGAATCTGTTTCTGGTCTGGCTGGGATTTCGCAATATCATCCTGATTGCACGCCTGATGTTTCTCGAGCGTATCAGTGATTCTTCCGGCAAGGATGTTAAATTGTATTACCGGTTGTTATGGTTGTTGCTTGCAGGCGGATGGGCTACTGCACTGATGGTGTTGAGTCATCAGATGCCATTGTCGCTTTTGCTTCAGGATATTTTTAACCGGCTGGTGATGCTGTTTTTGCTGGCGGTTTCTCTGGTGGCATGGAAAAGCAAGGATGTGATTCGCTATTTACTTGCGCCGTTGTTAAAAAAGCGGAAAAAGCGCTATTTGCGCAATGCCATTTCACTTCTGGCCGTGCTGGTACCGCTGACGTTGCTTACCACGGCGATTATCGGGCTTGTCGGGTATATTGATTTGGCATGGACAATGAGTCGGTATCAGGCGTATGTCTTGCTGGTCATGATCTGTTATGTTCTTGGACGAGGTCTGGTGCTGGATGGTCTTGATGCCTTGTCGAAATGGATGATCACATCGCTGCATAACGGGTGGCTGTGGATCGAGGTGATTCTCAAACCACTCGACGCCATTGCACGGGTACTTCTGGTGTTATTGGCCATCGTGACCTTGTTCCAGTTGTTTGGCTGGACAGCCGATTCCCAGGTCGTGAGTGTGTTGCAAACCATAGGGAAATATCCGTTTGTGAATTTGTCCGGAGCACGTATCACCGTGTACAGTGCTCTGGAATTTATCGTGCTGTTATTTGTATTCATCTGGTTCGCAAAATGGACACGCGAGTTTTGTTTTCGCTGGTTGTATCGCCATGTGATGGACTCAGGTGTTCGCAACAGCCTTTCGGTGTTCACCCAGTATGCTGTGATTATCCTCGGAGGTTTGTTGACCCTGCGGGTATTGGGGATTGATTTTACCGGTATGGCAATTGTATTTGGCGGTCTGGCTGTAGGGATGGGATTTGGCTTGCGGGATTTTGCCAGTAATATTGTCGGCGGTATCATGCTGTTGATTGAACGACCTGTACGTGAGGGGGATTTGATTACCCTTGGTGAATATGAAGGACGCGTTGCACATATCGGTATTCGATCCATGCGGGTGTCGTCGTGGGATCATATGGAAGTGTTGATCCCCAATGCCGAGACCTTTAACAAGCCTTTTACCAACTGGACACATCAGGACAGTATTGTCAGGACGGTCGTGCCGATCAAGGTCAATCGTGCAGATGATCCGTGCGTTGTGCAACAATTGATTATGGATGTTCTGGTGATCATTCCCGAGGTATTGAATGACCCACCGCCCCAGGTGTTGCTAAAGCAAATTGATGATGTTCTGATTGATTTTGAAATCCGTTATTTTGTTAACGTACAACATCATACCCGCTTTGAGATTCGTTCAAAGGTATTGTTTGCAATCATGGCGCAGTTCAAGGCTGCAGGTATCAGGACACCGGTTCCATCATTGAATGTTGAATTAAATCATGACACGCACCCCGCCAGCGAGTGAGGCAGAGCTTCTGGAGCGTTGTCAGGCGATAGAGGGGTTAAGTTTGTCCCAGCTGGCAGCGCAACTTGATTTGTCTATTCCAGAGCATCCTGTGCAGCGCAAGGGTTGGGCCGGCCAGGCGATTGAGCGGGCATTGGGAGCGAGTGCGGGCAGTCGATCGGAGCCGGATTTTGTTGATTTGGGGATTGAGCTGAAAACCTTGCCCGTCAATCATTTGGGCAAGCCTGCCGAGTCAACGTTTGTCACCACCATTCCACTGCTTACAGTGCACAAACAATCCTGGCAGACATCCCAATGCCTTGCCAAGCTGCGACGTGTACTGTGGCTGCCAGTTGAGGATGACGCCATGATTCCATTTCAGCATCGGCGCATTGGCCGGGGGGTGTTATGGTCTCCGTCAGCAGAGGAGGAGGCTGTTCTTGCCAATGACTGGTCCGAATTAACCTTGATGATTGGTACCGGGCGCCTGGCTGAAATAGATGCAAGCATGGGAGATTACTTGCAAGTCAGGCCGAAGGCTGCGAATGCCAAATCATTGTGTTATGGTTTTGATGAGGAAGGGAATAAAGTGTTCACCTTGCCCCGGGGATTTTATTTGCGCAGCAGTTTTACCGGCAAGATCGCACTCAAGCTTCTGTAGTCAAAATTTTATTGGGAATATATACTGATTTACCGTTGACTCGACTTTATGAAATTCGGCGGTGGGGATTTTTCACAAAGTCGAGGTTGAGACTATTTGTATTTTTCGGACATGAGCACATATGTTCAGGAAAAGACAACACACGTTGGGACAATTGATATGTGGCTTGCATTATTCAGGCAATACTGGGGCGTCAGCATGTTCAGGCAATCACCTGAAAACACTCCATACTCTCCGTTACTGTCAGGGATTGTGGCTCTGGCGTTTCTTGCGCTGATTGTTTTGCAATGGATGATGACGGATGTCAGTCAGCAGTTGACCTTTGCTACAGCATTACTGATCGCCGGTTCACTGGTGTTGTCGTACGTTGTGTATACCTGGGTGTTATTATTGTTGTATCGATTGAAAGCACGGTTCGTACAAACCCTGACCTGTCTTTTGGCAGGCCACACCGTTGTGCATCTGGTGGCGTTTCCCTTGTTGCTGGTGATGCCGGTACTGCTTAACGCCCAAACCATCCCGGTGCTGGCTTCCCTGTTCGGGATTGTTTATCTGGTTTTGACGCTGGTTTTGGCAATTTGGCAATTTATGGTGTCAGCCTATATCTACAAATATGCCCTGTCTGTGAACTGGCTTTCGGCGGTGCTGGCAGGATTCGGCTTGCTGGCATGTAATATATTAACGGTTTCATTTTGGTGATAGGTATATGCATTTACATATTCTTGGATTAAGTGGCACATTCATGAGTGCGCTGGCTTTGCTGGCTCGTGAAGCAGGGTTTCAGGTGACGGGCAGTGATGCCAATTGCTATCCGCCGGTGAGTGATTTGCTGGCTGCAAAAGGGATTGCCTGGACGGAAGGATATGACGATACAACGCAAGCCCTGAAAGCGGATTGCGTAATTGTGGGCAATGCCATCAAGCGCGGCATGCCGGTGATGGAGGCGGTACTGGATGCAGGCAAGCCTTATACCTCGGGTCCGCAGTGGCTGGCTGAACATATTCTGCCCGGCCGGCGCGTGATGGCTGTTGCAGGTACACATGGGAAGACCACCACCACATCGATGCTGGCGTTTATTTTGCATCAGGCAGGACTGGAGCCTGGTTTTTTGATTGGCGGTGTGGCAACCGATTTTAATACCAGTGCCGGTTTGGGAAAAGGTGCATGGTTTGTGATTGAGGCCGATGAATATGACAGTGCGTTTTTTGATAAACGTCCGAAATTCATGCATTACCGTCCTGAAGTGGCTATTTTAAATAATCTGGAATTTGATCACGCGGATATTTATGCTGATCTTGCGGCAATTCAGCAGCAATTTCATTATCTGCTGCGAACCATTCCAGGCTCGGGACTGGTGATTAAACCACGTGATGATGCTGCGTTAAATGCTGTACTGGAGCGAGGTCAGTATAGTCGCCTGGAAGAGCTGGCCTTGAACGGTGATGCCGCCTGGCGTGCGGAAATTCTCGATGACAAGGGCCAGTCATTCAGGGTTTGGCAGCAAGGCAGGCAAGTCGCTGAGGTGAACTGGTCCCTGATTGGCTCATTTAATGTGGAAAATGGGCTGGCTGCACTGGCGGCCAGCGTTGCCGCGGGTGTCAAACCTGCTGTAGCTGCGGCTGCCCTGGAAAAATTTTCTCCGGTCAAGCGCCGTCTTGAGGTCAAGTCCAGTCGTCATGGCGTGGTGGTGTATGATGATTTTGCCCATCACCCTACAGCCATTGCCAAAACCATTCATGCATTAAAGCAAAGCGGCCGGCATCAGCGCATTTTAGTGGTGCTGGAGTTTGCATCATATACCATGCGCTCGGGCATTCATGGCGAAAAGATGGTTCATGCTCTGGATGGTGTGGATTTTGCCTGGGTACTGAATCCTGCGCAATTTTCCCTTGAGGATATTACCCGTCACTGGCAATTTCCTTACCATGTCCTGCCCACAGCCGGTGCGATTGTGGATTCAATAGCCAGCACGGTGCAGGCAGGGGATGCGGTACTGGTGATGAGCAATCGTGGTTTTGACAATATCCACCAGCAATTGATAGCTAAAATTGACGAGCGGTTTGCATTGTCTGTGCAATCATAGGTACAGGAGCTGCATGAGAAAAAAAGCACGGTTTATGCATTTTGTGATACAGCATTTTATTCGGGATGAATGCCTTTATGTTGCCTCTGCACTGGCATTTACGACCTTGCTTGCCATCGTTCCCCTGATGTCAGCAGGGTTTGCTGTATTCTCTACCTTTCCGGTTTTTCAAAGTCTGAGTGAGCGGGCGCAGACGTTTATTTTCGAGAATTTTATCCCTTCCACAGGGAAAGTTGTTCTTTCTTACCTGCAGCAATTTTCAGCACAGGTGACAAAACTTTCAGTGGTCGGGGTGATTTTTCTCGTCATGAGTGCATTGCTGGTCATGTTCACCATTGAGCAAACCATGAATAAAATCTGGCGAGTCAAAGTATCACGGAACGGGATTTCTGCCTTTTTGCTTTACTGGGTTATTTTGTCCCTGGCTCCCGCGATTCTTGGATTTAGTCTGGCAGCCAGTTCGTATTTATTTTCCTTGCCGTTTTTAATTGATCATCCGTCTCCTTCATTTTTTCTCCATGTGCTTCCCTTTCTTTTTTCCCTGACAGGATTCTGGTTTTTATATGCCATTGTTCCCAATTGTCCGGTTAAAACCAGTCATGCATTCGGGGGAGGATTGTTTGCAGCCATATTATTTGAAATGACCAAACAGGGGTTCGCTTGGTATCTGAGTATTTTTAATACCTATGAGTTATTGTATGGCGCCTTTTCGTTTGTACCCATCTTTTGTATCTGGATTTATCTGGTCTGGGTTATCACGCTGCTGGGTGCGGAAATCAGTTATGCGTTTTCTGCATTCCATTCAAGGCAGCGTTAACCGGTGGCTTATTGCACTGAGTATAACAGATCCAGACCGTTGCCAGCGTCGCTGGCGGACACCTGGATGGTAAAGAATTTGTTTAACAGGTATTTAATAATGAATACATTACTGTCTTTCTGTAGTAAGCCTATGTTGTAACTCAGGTATATTCGTTTCGACAGTGCCTTGCCTACGCCAATTGCGGTATTCTCTGTGGTTTGACTGGTTTTCTGGTTAAATTGCGAGGTATTCTGCAAATTAATATCAAGCCCCAGGCTTTCCTTCAGCTCTGACCACAATTGTGTTCCCTTGGTTCCTGTATCCAGATTCATTGCTGAAAAGGCAGCCAGCAGCAGCTTGCCGCCGGATTGACTGGCCTGATTGGCTGGCTTTCCAAGTAACAGCATGGACAGGATGTCCGCCTGGGATAAACTGGACGGAATGGAGAACAGTTTGATTTTAGGTGTGGTTAGATGGCCTGTGACCGCAACCCCTACAGTTAAATGATTTCCAAAATCAATGGATTGCAGGTTGGTCGAGCTAAAATCAAACAGTTGATTTGATCCTGAAAACCCGGCGGTATTGTTAAAGTTGCGAACGGCACGCAGATTGATGTCAGGATTTGTAATGAGCCCTCCGGTGAACAACAGCCGGCCCTGGCTAATGTCGAGATTCTGTCCATATGCGCTATAGGTTCCATCGCGGATGGTTAACTCACCGGTGGAACGCATCTGCGCACCGGGTGATTGTTTGAGTTGTATTTCACCGTCGAGAAACCCGTGCAATCCCTGCACATCAATCCGGACATTATCTCCCATTCTGATCGAGATGTCGGTGTTAACCTTCATTGCCATGGGGGAGACGGGTTTTTCATCGCTGACAAATACCACATCATCCGTCAGGTTGACGGTGTTGGCGAACGACATGGGTTTCAGTTTTGCCTCAGGAACAAGGATCTGGCCTTTGACCGCCAGCGTGTCAGGTTGAATCTCCAGAATGAGCCGGGGTGAAAGACTGACGCTGTACTCAGCAGTCTGGACTGCAGGAAAATGATCGCCATTTATTGCAATCTGTCCTGATATCCTGGGTGAAAATTCACCTTGTCCCTTTATTTCCAGAGC
>CAZDYY010000002.1:0-11214 GCA_964509745.1 uncultured Legionella sp.
ATGGCAGTGCTATAAATGGTAGCATTCATAAAAACTCCTCTTCAAATCAAATGAAATCGTCTGAGCACAAGCACACGTACATTTGTGATGATATAACTTGTTTTTGCGCTGTATTAAAAGGTCTTTTGCTTTATCTACCAAGTAACTTATACTACCTGACAATATTTTAAAATACCCAAAACCGATTAATTAACTACAAACATGGTATTCATATCAAACGTATAACATTTAAACAGCTATTGTTTTTTACCTTTTTTTTATTTCAAACAGAGGCGCTACATTCAGCTGCTTTGTCGAATATCCGCATAACGGGGATTAAAGATGAAGTATTGCTTAATGTACAACACCGGCTTGAAGAATTATACAAAGACAAATCAATGCGTAATGAATCAACAGATGCGTTACGCGTACAAATTGAAAAAGCCATTCAACCTTATGGCTTTTTTAAATCAACCATAACCTTTGTCTCAGCAGAACAACACTTAACGATAAAAATAAATCCAGGTCCACAATTACATATTACCGCATTATCCATCAAAGTAATCGGCGAGGGCCGAGATAATATAGATATACAAAACACATTAGCCAAATTAGATTTACATGTCGGCCAACCCTTTAACAGCGATAAATATGAAGACGCTAAAAATAGCTTGGCAAGTTCGGCTGAAGATGCCGGTTTTTTACATGCCAGGTTTGAAACCGCACAATTATTAATAACCCCATCAAGTTACACCGCAAGCATTACCCTTATTTTAAATACGGGTCCTCGTTACTATTTTGGCCAGGTTAAATTTGACCCCACCGTAGTATCACCTGAGCTACTTCATCGTTATGTACCGTTTAAATGGGGGCAACCCTACTCTACAGCCCAACTATTAAAATTAAATAGTCAATTAGCAAGCAGTGGTTATTTTAAAGACGTCAATGTCACACCAACCATTCGTCATTCACCTGAAGTTCCTCTTGATGTACACCTTCAACCCGCAGACCCGATTCATTATTCTTTAGGTGCAGGCTATGGTACAGATACAGGTCCACGAGGACGATTGGGGGTCAGTGTAATTCCAGTTAATCGCGCTGGACATAAGTTTAATGCCATTGCTCAAGGCTCAATGGTGCAAAACACCATTCAAGGTCAATACATTATTCCTGGCACAAATCCCGTGAATGACCAGTACAATATCAACGGTGGACTGACTAATCTGAATTATAGAGCAGGTCGGAGTAAGGCCATATTATTTGGATTTGCACAACAACATATTGTTCATAACTATCAACAAACTTTATCGTTAAATGGGCTCAACGAACGTTTTAATTACACTGATTTTCCAACATTTAATGAGACAATATTTTTCCCCAAGGCGGTATTAACATGGAGTCAAACCAGTGATCCATTGTTTTCTCCATCAGGTTATAAAATTACGTTTAACGGATTGGCTGCAAGTAGCGCAATCTTATCACAAGTGAGTTTGGCACAAGCATCAGTGGATGCAAGAGCCGCGATAACCATTGAAGCACTGCGAACCCGTTTTTATTTACATGCCATTCAAGGTGTTACAGCGATTAATGATATTTATCGCCTGCCGTTATCCATTGCTCAATTATTGGGCGGAGCTGAAGATCTAAAAGGCTATAGTTATAATTCCATAGGACCTGGCAAACTATCCAGTTATGCTGGTATTGAATTGCAAAAAGAAACTGCTGAAAAATTATATGTGTTAGCCTTTTTTGATGCAGGAAATGTCTATCGTCCTGCACTCAAAAATACATTGTATGATGCAGGAGGTGGAGTGATGTGGGTATCACCTGTAGGTCCCATTAAGGTTGCATTAGCTCAAGCCATTGATGCACATTTACAACGACTCCCAAACCATAGCCCCAAACTCGTTGTCAGTATAGGACCCGATATTTAACATGAACATTATTCTACGCACGCTCGGCATTTTATTAATGATAGGCATTGGATTATTAATTTATGGTTTCACAACCACCCAAGGCTTGTATTTAATCATTACATTGGCCAATGTGGTGCGTCCAGGAATCCTGCACGTCAATCATCTTCATGGCACATTAAAAAAAGGCTTAAGTTTTACAACGCTAGACTACACCGATGCGAATCGACATATACAAATAAAGAATGCAAACATGGATTGGACAATCAACTCATGGCAGAACATTACAATCCATCATCTAGGTTTACAGCAATTAAACATTCAAAACAAATCCACCTCGCAAACGCGCAATCAACTTGCGTTATCCATACCCAAAATTCCTGTCAACATAACATTAGAACAATTAACCATTGAACAATTAACAATAGGAGCCATCTCTGCCAACACATTGCAATTAAGTGCTTTTATTAATCAACATCAATGGGGCATTCATAAAAGCGCGATAAACTACAACAATCAACACATCACGCTAGATGCGCATGGCCAACTGCAAGAAAAATATCCATTATCTGCAACACTAAACATCAAACCATTAACCCCAGGCACGCATGCAATGGATGGCGTATTGACATTCAATGGCGATATGTCCGCCTATCATTGGCAAGGACAATTTAACGGGGTCGCACCCATCAAACTCAACGGTTCTTTTCAATATAACAATCAACAAATGTATTTAACGTCAACGACATCATGGGGTGAAAACACATTAACGGTGCAAGGAAATCCAGCATCTGATTTGCACATCGACGCAACATGCCCACAACTTGACATAATACATACAAGCCTTACAGGACTGCACACAAAAATTACAGCCAAAGGCGTGTTTAATCAGGCTAAAGGCCAAATAAAGCTATCGATAGCACCCGGCGTTTATCATTTACCCAACGGCAGCACCCCCTCCTCCATTCCATTTGAGGGTGGAAACATTCTTATCAAAAAATCCCTGAATGATTTGCAAGCAACAGGACTATTTAAACTCGATAAGGATAAATTCATTGATGTATCGTTACAATTACCTCAGTTTAATTTAACCCATCTCACACTAAACCAAACGTTAAATGCCACAATGAATTTACACGTTCTTTCACTTAACGTTTTACATGAGTTAAACCCAATCATTCAAAACCCACAAGGACAAGTGCTCGCTAAACTCTCTGCGACAGGCACATTAAAAGAACCGCGTATCAGTGGCATGATGACCCTTAACAATGCCTCCTTTAACATTCCAACATTAAACCTGACCCTAAATCCCATAAATGCGATTATACATACCCAACATAACCAATGGGATGGGCAAGCAACGATACAAGCCTTAAGTGGCCAGGTGATTAATGTAAAAGGAAAAGGACTTTTTTCACCTCAATTAACAGGTGAGATCCACCTGATGGGCAACAATTTTCCAATTATGCGAACTGAATATTTGGTCGATATATCACCAGATCTCACGCTCTTTATTCAACCTGACGCATACCTGTTGACGGGTAATATCCTTGTTCCTAAGGTCTTATTAAAAATCATGACATTTAGTAATACGGTTAATTTAACCTCAGATGCAATAATTATCGAAAAACAGGAACAAGCCCCCAGTCGCCCTATCAATCTAAATACAGATATACAAATTAAAATGGGACAAGATGTAGCCATTGATGTTCAAGGGTTACATGGTTATTTGGATGGCACCATTCAACTTAAACAAACCGTAAATAATCCCATCAGTGCCTTAGGTGAATTAACCATTCGTTCTGGCACCTATAAAGCATATGGACAAGATTTAACCATTGATCATGGTAAGTTATTGTTTTCAGGTGGTGTAATAACAAACCCTGATATTAATCTTCGTGCTGTGCGCCAATTTAATAAAAATAACAACCAGTTCAACGGCTCAAGTCAGCTATTTGATTTTAACGCCACCAATTTACAAACGCTGGATTTTGGTCATCACCTCACCGTTGGAGTGCAAGTTGCAGGACATTTATATTCGCCTAAAATCACGCTATTTTCAGTACCAGCAAGTTTATCTCAAGCTGACATTTTATCCATGCTCTTATTAGGAAAACCTGCGAGTCAAGCGAGCCAATCAGGTGGACAATTATTAATGAAAGCAGTAACTGCCATGAATTTGGATTCAGGCAGCAAAGGCATGCATTTATTATCTGATTTAAAAAATCATTTAGGCCTTGATGTAGGTTTAAACACCAATAATCAAAGCAACAACCAAACGAATAATGGCACGTCGGTCTCTGTTGGAAAATCGTTATCCAAACGCTTATATTTAAGCTATAACATGGGACTATCACAAGAAGACAGCAATGTATTTATATTAAAATATTTGCTTAACAAATATTTTAGCCTGCAAGTCACAGCGAGTGATGCAGGCAATGGATTGGATGTTTTATATAACGGAACACCCTAGATGCTGCCTCATAACAAATTAAGCACCGGAGTCGTTGTTACGATTAGGAATAAGAGAATTAAATACCATCCGTAGGTTGCGCGTTGGGCCAAGGCCCAACTACGTCGATAATCATTCTAGATATGGAACAATACATTTACTTGGGCTTATTATTCATATGTTCCTCCATGGTAAAAGGAGGCTCTTTGGGAAGATTTTGTTTGATATTTTTTTGATTGACTATACTCTCTACATTTTTAAGCAGTAGCTCTCCTGTGGTACTCCCCATAAGCACGCGATAAAGATTAATTGCACCCAGTGTAGTGGCTTGCTTCGCGGCTTCCATTAACCAGGAATCTCGACGCGTAGCTAAACATTCAGCGTTTTCTTGTCGAGTTAATATAGTATAAAACGCATCAAACTTTTGTTTGGATGTGGTGGAGGGATCGGTTTGCAGTGCCTTTAGCGCGGTATCGATGATCTCCATTTTTTTAAGCGTCACTGTGTTGTCGTGAGACCATTTGCGTTGGGTATTTCCAAGATGCGCTTGATAGCTACTACAAATTTTATTGCAATCCATAATAAGCGACGTATACACATCCGCCTCTGCTCTAGCATTGCTCAAGCGACTATCTTTAATCGAGGTTAACACCTGTTCATACATTAATATTTTTTTATCAATTTCGGCTATCCCTTTTTCTATCAAATCATGAACCTCCTTGAGCTCGGCGGGATCCGGCTTTACTGCTGTATTGGTTACATATCTTCTTTTATCAAGAGGGTAGTTCTCGCTTGGCAAAGAATTATTGAATAAACCGCCTGCTTTTGAGTAGGCGGCTCGCATGTTATCGTAGTATTCATCCCATGTGATCTTGCCTGTATACAATGGCATCGCTAATCGTCCAATCGTTTTTTTAAAGCCAAGTGCGTCCAGCTCTTCTTGCAACCACTGGGTTTTTCTCTGCACATCTATTCCTGTACTAACCCGTTGTGTTATTTGCTCAGCATCCTCTTTTTGTATCGCTTCTGTAAACATTATTTTTTCCAACAAGCTCATTCCTTTTTCAAGCTTACGAATTACACCCGAGAATTCATGTTTTTGTGTTTCTATTAATATACTGATGTCATGTTTATTGCTGTTCACCAGGTTTTGATAATTAACATACATTTCTTCATTGATATCATACATATATGGATTTGAACTTCCGTTATATTTATCATCAATCGCTTTTCTTTTAGTGATATAATCACCCCACTCCATACCCTGCAAATGAAGCGAGCCGTCCTCGATTATAAACTTGAGTAGATTAATCCTGTGTTGTATCAATTTCATTGCATTTTGTGGGTTTAACCCGGTGTTAACTAAAGAGGAGCTCAAGTCATATTGACCTTGCAGCAGAGCTGACTCTATTTCACTAAGCTGGAGTGAACTATTCGGAGTGTTCAACGTACGTCCTCTGATTTCCATGAGTTGGCGCTCTAATTTTACGTCACTGGTAATCTGTTGTATCTTCTGTAGATTATGAGCGTTCTCAAACGCTTCTTGTTCCAAACGAAACGTATTGGGGTGTCCATCAGGCGAGGTATGAAAGTTCATTAATTTTTCAGCTTCATTAAACGACAATGCGAGCATGTCGGCCGGTGTTTCCCCGAGTTTATTATGGATATTTTGAGAAGCACCATGTTTTATAAGCAGTTTGATAGCATCATAATCCCGTCTGGCATAAGCGATATGCAGTGCCGTATTGCCCCGTGTCGGCTCTTGGTAGTTAATTTGCTGATCAGCACCTAAACGCAATAATTGTTCTGCTATTTGAAGGTTGCTGACATTCATCTGCCGGCCACCACCACTTTTATTGGTATAGCCTTTTGCAATCGTAAGCTGTAATGGCGTTTGTTTGACGTCGCTGTCTGGGGCATAGTCTGTGCTTGAAAATAATCCAAAACATGACGCAACGATGTCTTTATCGCGTCTCCCTTGTCTTGTCATTGAGTCGATTTTGTTGATCCAAACCAGGCGTTGTTCAAGGGTTTGGTTTTCAGCCGCTGACGTGAGCAATTGAGAGACCAACTCATTTTGAGCATTACCAATGAACCATGTAAACGGCAATACTCCATTACCGTATTCCTTATTTAAATCCAGTCCTTTTGCTAATAATTTATCTCTAAGATCATCATCCATATAATCCAAGAAATTAACAATGCCTTCTGTAGCTGTGCTAGGGTATTTAACCGGCCATCTTATATTGACGGCATCCGCCTCAAGAAGTAAATTAGCTAATTTTTTTGCTATATCAGGAAGTCTTTCATCTCGCTCGTATCTAAGCTCATCCCCAAATTTATGGTCGCAAATCTCGCTGCATTGTTCTTCCAAAGTTTTCATTAAATTGCTCCTGTAACAACACCAACGCCTGTCAATGATATTACAAGTATAGATTACGCCGAAAAAAAAGCATCATGATCATTTTAAATTGCATTCAACCGTTTACTAACCAACGTAAAGACAAACTCTCCTTGTCTATTTTTTTTACGATGAATAAGGGTATACACCGTTAATTGATGATCACGAGTAGATGTTATCGCCTCGCTCAAAAAATAATTGCTTTCAATCGTAACTTGTTGTGCTGGAATATTTAATTTTTTTAACCATGGATTGATGTTTGCAATCGTTAATCCGCCCTCTTGTTCACGAGCCGTTAATAATTCTTCAAGCTGTGTTTTATTCAATCCATTACCAAGGCACATCAGCACTGTTTGACACGCGGTATTGAGATTAATTGATGTGACCGTTGGCAAGGCAGTAATATAGGGAAATAAGGTTTGATATATCGCAGGCGTCACACCTTGTACCATACGAAATTCTGATACGCTACGCATAGGTTGATACGCAGGATAATATGGTGGTGTTTGCTTTAAGTAATAATTTAATGACGCATCATTGTTTTTTTGCGGTGAAATCCAGCGGATTGTTGCATTAAAAATGAGTTTTCGCACATCCATAGGAATTGTTTTTGATTGCGTTTCTAGCAGCCTGTAAAAAAGTGCTGGAAACGTTTTATCGGATAAACTATTTAGATTAATTTTTGCCTGTAGATCAAACAAGGCACCTTGTATGACCACGCCTGGGTACATTGTTCTTAGTTTTTTTGGAAAAATGCGTATTTTCCCCGTTGAATCAAGTGCTTTGAACACTGCTGTTTTTAACGATAACTCGTCCATTGCCCAGCCTGTAACAGCTTCTGATGCTAAATAAAGCGCATCGCTATTTAAAGTGCTTTGAGTTCGATAAATATCAAGCCGTAAACGTGTGCTCATTGCCGTTGCAGCTATTGCTACTAATGTCATGATAAATAACGCCGACACCAACGCGCTACCTGATTTATAATTCATTTAGCGATGCCTCTGGTACTACGAATAACAAACTCATATTGCCCCAATCTTTCAAGTTTACAGTAAACTGTATCGCTGTAGGCAAAGACTCATTTTTCATAGCAGGTGGTAACGTTTTTTTTTGCCACTGTGGTAATAATTCTCGATTTTTCGCCAAATAGGCAAACTGACATTGATTAACATGATCCAGTAGCACTTTATCTTGATATTGATATCGATGAGGTGTATTGGGGGTCGACCAATAACGACGAATCAGTTGATTATGTTCACACAAAAAGGCAACGCGCATCAACGAGCTTTGTGGCTCAAGGGCATCGGGGTTAACATTGCCTCCTCGGGTAAATTCCAAATAATGCGCACGACCTATAAAAACAGGTAATCGTCTACTCCCTACCCCCCCAATAATTTGTTGCGTATCTCGTTGTAGAAGCGCCATGGTTATGTGTAACTGGTTTAACCTATCGGCCTGTTTTGTCACATGAGCGCGTGTATTGAATGCATGATACATGGCTGATGAAGTAATCGTTGCTAAAATAGCAAAGACCGTTAAGGCGACTAAAATTTCCAATAACGTAAAACCACGCAGGGAGCGCTGAGATTGATTCATCATGGATTTCGCATAAACGCTATCAGCAAGTCCCCAAATGGACCTGTGGCATGTTTACTCACCGTAATATTAATTTGCTGTATATGCGAAAGAGGTGTTGCGATTATTTTTGCTCGCCAATACCATCGCTGCCCCAACATCGTAGTCATTTGAGATGTTTCTTGATTAAGAGAAACCTTTAAAAGACCTAGTTGAATCATCGTAACACCTTGCATAGCAACCCAATGACTAATGGATTTATCTTTAATACGAGAGGTAGCATGGATCGATTGAGCGCTAGCCTTTATTAAAGCGGTCAGGGCTATTGCAATAATCAACAATGCAAGTAAAACTTCAATCAATGTAAATCCCTTGGATTGACCTTTCATGTTAATTTCACCTGAATGTCTCCTGTTGCCGCATTCTTTTTCCTCTAGCTTATAGTGCAACAATGATTTGATGCAAATTCAGGAACCTCATTTTGTTGACCAAAAAAACGCAATCCTGTGGCATGGGTTATCAATGGTGGGTTGAACTCAGACAAACCACTTGAGACGTGTATCGCAGCACGAGCGTCCAGCTCATTAATGTTCTTGTTGTAGTCGATAACCGCTGGTAGCTCATTCACAAGACGTACAATGTCATCTAGGTTGGGGGTACACAACATCCCTGCTTGCAATACCGGGTTTGCAAATTCAGCAATAAATCTATCAAGCTCCGAATTAAAATGATCCTTTGCAGATTGGATGAATTCTGGATTGTTTCGTAGGCCTACTGGAATATTTTTCGTAAAATTATCAAGTTGTATGAGCAGGTCAGTTTTTTTTGCACAATAATCACGGCGTAGTCTTTTAAAATCCGCCTCTGCCGCCTCAAAGTTATCGTATATCATCTTACGTATAGCTAATATAACCGCAGCATCCTCTCCCCACAATGCACGATGCTTTTCGTTATAACCGCAAGCAATAGAACGCCCCTGTGCCAGGGTCCAAATATCACGTGCATTAAGAGCATATTTCATATCAGGAGTCGACTCAGCGAGCAACGTTAATCGTACTCGTCTTTCATCATAGCCATTGATTGCATCGACTGGAACAAGGAAAGCTATACCAGCTAATTTAGTTTTTAAAATACAATAAGTGCTATCTTCGTATACCACATCAAAGTCTGGATCGTGTTCATATTTTAAATGCATATCAAACAACGCTCGCGTTTTAGCATCTGCTTCATCGAAAAGTAGCCCAAAATTTTCTGGTAAATAAATCATTATTCTCATGCATGTCCTTGTATAAATCAGTGTTGCCGTTTTTTATCAATAAACCAGGTTTAGTCTCTTGAATTGACTGTTGAGGGTGATTGCATCTTAATGTCTCCTCTCTCATTGATTACTCGCATCATCACAGCCTTTTGATTTCCAAAATCAAATTGAAACGCTGTTGTGTTGCCTGATGAATTAATGATGATAGCCGGCCTGCCTGGTTTCAGATGCCCCATGTGCAGGTTAATAACCAATCCTTTAGGAAAGAACTGAGCATGAAACACACCTGCTGGCAGTGGATGCCATGCATTGGCTTGAAATCTTAAAATTTGATAACCGCTTTTATCAATATGAACACCTAAGGTACTGGCATCTAAAATGGCTTGTTGTTGAGCAAGCTTGATGTTATTGCCAAATTGCTCGGCAGCCACAATGATACGCCTTTTTTCACCAAAATCGCCAAAGGCAATCAAAGTAAAGCTTATTGTAATGCCCACAATGAATATCACCACCAATAGTTCAATGAGTGTAAATCCTCTTGTGAGCATCGATGGATTGGTTGTCACTAATTGGTATTCCAATTGCCTATATCCGCATTAATACCAACGCCTCCTGGCTGCCCGTCCGCACCATAGGTAAATACATCAATATCATCATGCTCACCTGGATTTAAATAAAGATAATCACGACCCCAAGGATCTTTAGGAACAGCTTTTAAATAACTTTGCCAATTGTGAGGCGAAGGACCTGCTGTTGGCTTATGGACTAATGCTTGTAAGCCTTGATCCATCGTAGGATATGAACCGTTATCTAATTTATACAAATCCAACGCACTCATTACCGACAGTACATCTTGTTTTGCCTTAACAACGCGTGCTTCATCGGGTCTACTAATAATTTTAGGCACCACTAACGCTGCCAAAATGCCCAGAATAACCACCACAACCATGATTTCAATGAGTGAAAAACCTCGTTGATTTCGCATAGATAAACTCCTAACTTACCAGTTGTTCCATTGAAAAAATGGGTAGCAGGGTTGCCAGGACTATAAACAGTACCACCGCCCCCATAAAAAGTATGACCAGTGGTTCCAGCAAGGTCAATGACGTATCGATCAAACGCTGGACTTCCTTGTCCATATGCGCTGCAGCACGCTCCATCATGGCAGCCAGTTGCCCGCTTTTTTCACCACTGGCAATCAAGTGTGTCGCCATGGGACTTAAAAAACCAGTGTCTTTTAATGCAATGCTGATGGCTGTCCCTTCCCGAACCTTGCTGGCTGCAACATCAAATGCATTGCGCATGACGAGATTAGTCACAAGGCTTGCGGAGACGCGCATGGTTTCCAGAACATTCACGCCGGCTGAAAATAGAATACCGAATGTGTGAATATAGCGTGCTACATTTACCGAGATGACAAGGTAGCTGACAATCGGTAACTTCAGGATGAGTTTGTGCCATTCAAGTTTGATGCGCGGGTTGGTCAGGCTGCGGTTAAACCCGAACAGGAGTAATGCAAAGACAGCCACCAGGTATAAACCATATGATTTTACAAAGGCGCTGATCTGAATCAATACAACGGTCATGGCGGGCAGGGTTTGGCCGCTTTCAGTGAAAACTTCAATAATTTTGGGCA
>CAZDYY010000002.1:11224-22080 GCA_964509745.1 uncultured Legionella sp.
AAGCAGATAATGGCGGTGGATACCACGATCATCAATGTAGGATAAATCAGTGCCTGTTGAACTTTCTGGCGGGTTTGTTGCTGATTTTCTGTGTAATCGGCCAGCTTTTCCAGGACCAAATCCAGCCGCCCGGTTTGTTCGCCTGCAGCTACTGTTGCCCGATATAAATCAGGGAATGCCTGGGGAAAATCATTCATGGCCTGTGCCAGCGCATACCCCTCCATGACCCTGGATCGAACACCGATAATCAATTGTCGAATGGCGCTTTTATCCGATTGATCAGCCACACCCCTTAATGATTCCTCAATCGGGATACCTGCAGCCAGCAGGGTAGCCAGCTGGCGCGTAAACAGGGACAAATCTCCCGCAGACAGCTTGTCACGACGTTTTGATGATTGCTGCTTTTTCAAGCCGGAGAGGTGAACAGGAATTAAGCCTTGTTCACGTATCAGTTGACGAGCGTGGCGTTCGGAATCAGCTTCAATGACGCCTTTGACGGTACTGGCTGATTTGTTTAGCGCCTGATAGTGGAATGCACCCATGATGTCCTGATTTTACTTTAATCGCAGTTAGTTTAATATATCAATGGTCATAAGTCACTTACGGTCATCTGGAGCCAACAATGAGTAAAAACGCGCTGCTTGCAGCAATTAAAGAACACGATGCTAAATTTATTGATTTGCGATTTACCGATACGCGTGGCAAGGAGCAGCATGTCACGATTCCTGTTTCTGCGGTGGATGATGATTTTGTTGAAAATGGCAAAATGATTGACGGGTCTTCTTTCAAGGGCTGGCAAAAAATTCATCAATCAGATTTGGCACTGTTGCCGGATCTGAGTAATATCCTGCCGGATCCATTTTATCAGGACAGTACCCTGTTTATTCAATGTAATGTTGTTGATCCGCAAACCATGCTGGGTTATGACCGTGATCCAAGGTCTCTGGCGCAACGAGCTGAAACCTATTTGCAATCAACCGGTATTGCTGATCAGGCATATTTTGGGCCAGAGCCTGAATTTTTTATTTTCGATGATGTTCGCTGGGAAACCAATATTAGCGGTGCATTCTATAAAATTGATTCTGAAGAAGCCGAGTGGAATTCCGGAAAATTAATCGAAGGGGGCAATATTGGTCATCGCCCGCCCCTGAAAGGTGGTTATTTCCCACTGCCTCCAATTGATTCATCACAGGATATTCGCTCTGCCATTTGTTTGACCCTGGAATCACTGGGTATTCCGGTGGAAGCACACCATCATGAAGTGGCTACTGCCAATCAGTGTGAAGTGGCCACCCGCTTTAACAGCCTGGTCAAGAAAGCTGACGAATTGCAAACCATTAAATACGTGATCCGCAATGTCGCGCATAATTTTGGTAAAACCGCTACCTTCATGCCTAAACCTCTGGTAGGCGATAATGGTAATGGCATGCATTGTCACCAGTCATTGGCCAAAAACGGCGTGAATATTTTTTCCGGAGATCAATACGCCGGCTTGTCTGAAACAGCCCTGTATTACATCGGAGGGATTATCAAGCACGCGCGTGCCATCAATGCATTCACCAATCCGGGTATCAACAGCTACAAACGCCTGGTTCCCGGTTTTGAAGCCCCGGTACTGCTGGCATATTCTGCACGCAATCGTTCAGCCTCGATCCGGATTCCGCATATCAATAATCCAAAAGGTCGACGGATTGAAGTACGCTTCCCGGATGCGACATCCAATCCATATCTGGCGTTTTCGGCCATGTTGATGGCAGGTCTTGACGGGATTCAAAAGAAGATTCATCCAGGACAGCCGATTGATAAAGACTTGTATGATTTACCACCTGAAGAGCTGGTCGATGTTCCAACCGTCGCTGCTTCACTGGAGCAGGCTGTTGACTGTCTGGAAAGGGATCACGAGTTCCTCATGCAGGGCGATGTATTCAGCAAGGACTTTATCAATAGCTGCATCAAGCTGCGCAAGGAGGAAATTGCACGTATCAGTTGTCTGGTGCATCCTGCCGAGTTTGAAATGTATTATAGTGATTGATTAAAAAAGCCCTCTCCCGTCCGGGGGAGGGTTTTGATTTGCATTAACGGGCTGCTTCAGGCTCAGGACAAGGACGAACATGAGCGCACAAAATCCAGGAAAGGTCGTTTCCCGTCAAATCATAACGCTGGGTATTCTGCTGGGGACATCACTGCAGTTAAATGCGGCTGCCTATCAAATCTTTCCAACCCTGGCTTATGACAATCCTGCGTCCCTTGGTTCCGTGAAACAATATACCACTATTATTGGCATCACCGATCCATTGGTCAGAATGCAATATACCGGCGTGGCAGGTCCTGTGACCGGAACCACGGTGAGCAATACCAGTGTATTATTGCCTTATGCGCGTGCAGCTGCACGTATCAGTCCGTCATGGGTGGCCGGATTTGATATTACTCATCCCGTGTTGTCCAATATCCGTTATCCGGCTGATTCTTTCATTAATTCCATCGTGGTGGACTCCATTTTACAAGATACCAATTACAGTCCGAAGATCAGCTACAAGGTATCTGACAGGCTGACACTGGGTGTCGGGTTTGATGCGAATAACATGACGGATGCCCAGGTTAACTTTGACGTCCCTCCCATGGGGCTGATGGTGAATCAAAGCAGCAGCTGGGGCTACGGATGGGATGTGGGTGCCGCGATCACGCTGAACGATAGCAATTTTCTGAATTTCAGTTATTACTCGGAAATCAATTTACCCCGCATGACAGGCTATAGCCAGTGGGGTTCTGTTTATCAGTCAAGCTTTAGTGACAATGTGGTGTTGCCGGCCACATGGACGCTGAATCTCGTGCATTTGCTGACTCCAAAATGGACCGTGCTTGAAACTGTACGTTACGTGCAGTGGAGCAAGGAGCGCGATCTGACTTTGATGAATACAGCAATTGGAACGTTATTTTTTCCCCTGAATTATAATGACAACTGGAGCGGCATGGTTGCGGCCCGGTATCAATGGAACGATAAATGGGGCATTAGTGCTGCTGTGGAATATGCGACCAACCCTCAGCCGACGGCATTCCGGCCGATTGCGCTTCCTGCCTGTGCTGTGACAATTGTTGGGGGGGGAATTGAATATGCTCTGACGTCCCGGTGGACGGCGCAATTCCGTTACGGTTACGCGTTTGCAAATCCGGAAATCAACCAGCAGCTCCCTGTCCCGCAGCTGGGACATGTGGATATTGGGGTTAATATCCTGGATTTGGGTGTGACATGGAAAGTATAAGACAGGTTTACATTTGCAAATTCCCCCTTGAAAATTCGTTGCATCATCCTCATATGAGAACCACACGTATTTTGTTTAACAGGAGATTTGGCAATGGCTAGCAAGCAACAAACGATGGGCTTTCAAACAGAAGTCAAACAGATGCTGCATCTGGTGGTGCATTCGCTGTACAGTAATAAAGAAATTTTCTTGCGCGAACTGATTTCCAACGCATCTGATGCACTGGATAAATTGCGCTTTCTGGCACTGGCTGATGCCTCCCTGTATGAAGGGGATGCTGATCTGCGAATTACGGTGGATTTTAATGAAAAATTAAAAACCATTACGATTTCTGACAACGGGATTGGTTTAAGCCGCGATGAGGCGATTGAAAATCTGGGGACGATTGCAAAATCAGGCACCAAAGAATTCATGAGCCATTTAACGGGTGAAAAAGCAAAAGATTCACAATTGATTGGTCAGTTTGGGGTTGGTTTTTATTCAGCATTTATTGTTGCTGATAAAGTCACCGTTAAAAGCCGTCGTGCCGGATTAAAGCCGGAGGACGGGATTGTCTGGGAATCATCTGGCGAAGGTGAATTTACGATTGCCAGTGAAACAAAAAAAGAACATGGTACACAAATTACCCTGCATCTGAAAGAAGGCGAAGACGAGTTTCTGAGCAGCTGGCGTTTGCGCAGCATTATCAGTAAATATGCGGATCATATTTCCTGGCCTGTTGCGATGAAGAAAGAATCTGAAGATGACAAGAAGGAGAAAGAGACCAGTTTTGAAACAGTAAATAAAGCCACTGCACTGTGGACCTTGCCGAAATCTGATATCAAGGATGAGGAATACAAAGAACTCTACAAACACATTTCGCATGACTATCAGGATCCCATGATGTGGGCGCACAATCATGTTGAAGGCAAACAGGAATATATCAGTTTGTTATATATCCCCGGCCATGCTCCCTATGATTTATGGCAACATGAGGTCAAACACGGCTTGAAATTGTATGTGAAGCGGGTATTTATTATGGACGACGCATCACAATTCCTGCCGCGCTATCTGCGTTATATTAAAGGAATCATTGATGCGGGTGATCTGCCTTTGAATATTTCACGTGAAATGTTGCAGGAAAACAAACAGATTGATGCCATCCGTACGGCGTGCACCAAGCGGATCCTGTCGATGCTGGAAAAAATGGCAACCCAGGAACCCGAGAATTATCAACGTTTCTGGAATGAATTTGGTCTGGTGATGAAAGAAGGGATCGTTGAGGATGTTGCCAACAAGGATGCGATTGCAAAATTATTAAGATTCTCAACCACGACCAGCAATTCTGAAAAGCAGACTGTTTCGTTGACTGAATATGTTTCGCGCATGCAAAAAGATCAGGACAAAATCTATTATGTTACCGCGTCTACATATAATGCAGCAAAACACAGTCCTCATCTGGAAATCTTCAGAAAAAAAGGCATTGAAGTCTTGTTGTTAAGCGATCGTATTGATGAATGGGTTACCAACTATCTGAGTGAGTTTGAAGGCAAAAAGCTGCAGTCTATCAGCAAGGGCAAGGTTGATCTTGGTAATGAAGAACAAGACAGCAAGGATATTAAAGAGCAGGAAAAATCGCTGGCGCCAATGATTGAGCAGATTAAATCGGTCCTGAAAGATCGCGTCAAGGATGTTCATCTGACGCATCGGCTGACAGATTCTCCTGCATGTATTGTTGCAGATGAGAATGATATGGGCTTTGAAATGCAGCGCATTTTGCAATCAGCGGGTCAATCGTTACCTGCAAGCAAACCCATATTTGAAATCAATCCGGAACATGCATTGATTAAACGCCTGCATGGAATTGAAGATGACGAACGATTTGCTGAATGGGTCGTTGTGTTATTTGAGCAGGCTGTTCTGGCAGAAGGTGGGCAACTGGATAATCCGGCTGATTTTGTAAATCGGGTTAACCAGTTATTAATGATGGCTTGATGCCCTGTGTTTCCTCTGGCTGTGTCAGGGGAAACAATTAATTGTAATTGAATGAATGATTGAAAAATGGCTGAAAAATTACGCAATTAGACTGGCGTATCATTTATCCTTCATGTACAATTAATTCTGCTTCGCGCTATATTGGAAGCAACTGGAACGTTTTTTTAATTTGGATAAGGAAGTTATGATGAGTGATGTTGAAATGCAAAAAACTGCTGAAAATGTAATACAGGAAAAAGAACACGGATTGCAAGAGCTGGTTTACGGACTGGTAACACGTTTTCTTGCTGAAAACAAAAGCAAATCCATTAATGATTTATATGACATGATTCTTTGTGAAGTCGAGCCGCCATTGTTGCAGGCTGTTATGGAAAAACGTCGTGGCAACCAGCTGCAGGCAGCAAAAATGCTGGGTATCAGCCGTGGTACTATCAGAAAGAAACTTCAACGTTATTTTGGTACAAAATATTTTCGTTTGACTGATGAATAATCAAAAGTATGCATAAACAAAAGGCTTGCAGTTGCAAGCCTTTTGTTTATTTGACATGATAGATTTAACCAGGGCTTGTTGACATTCATGTTTTGAGCACCGACGCCCCGCGAACAAGCCGCGGGGCGTCGGCAAGTGAATTGTCAACAGACCCTATTGAGTCATTATCTGAATAAGGACATTGAATATGCTTAAAAAGATAGCAGCAGGATTTTGCGGTTTGTATATTTTTTTCTGTTTTGCACCAGCTTTTGCAGCATGTCCACAAGCTACTCCATCCAATACTGCTGGATTTTGCAGTTCATTCAAACTGGTTGCCCAGTGTCACTGTTCTTCATCAGGTCTGCCACGGGGCATGTGCACAAACATGCAGTCAATCTTTGATCGCATGAGCAGCATGTTTGGATCGGTGCGACGTGCGTGTGAGTTTCAACATGATACAAGTACACAAAAATGTGTTGATGCGTGGAATTGTTACCGCTCAGGTGGACTGACCAGTCAGGGTGAATTATGTAATAGTACTGGCTCGTCCTGCGTATAATAGAACAGGTATTTATGCGAAATTTTATTTGTTTTCTTGCGTTTCTTTCCTGGGGTGTTGCGTCTGCACATGAGGCAACCCCTGAAAATCATGCATCAAGCCACCCTTTTTATATCGGAGCAGATGCTGGTTTTGGAGCAACCACATGGAGTGGTCTGGTTCCATCTCCGCAAAACCTGAATATGGCCATGAAGACATCAACGCCTACTGTCGCTGATGAGGGCGGGGTAGTCTGGGGATTTCTGGCAGGGTATGAATTTAGTCCTTATTTCGCTCTTGAAGCAAATTATATGCGTTACCCGCGGGCCACCATTTTTTTTGATGAAGAAAGCATGTTTGCCTTTGATAATGACGGGTTGCTTGAGTTGAATACCAATACAGAAACCATATCCCTGATGGCAAAAATCATGCTGGCTTTTCCACGGACACAGTTGCGGGCGTATTCAAGTTTTGGATTTTCTGAAGTGCATCGCCAGGATAATTTGAATGATATCAGGAGTGGATCGCCGTCATTTGGCATGGGATTTAATTATAATGTTTCTACACATGTTATGGCTGAACTGGGTGCCAACTATGTCGCTGGTTATGGTGAGTCCGAACTGAATCCGGCGAAAGATTATGTCCCGTTTCTTTATTCGGTTGTTTTCAAGCTGGCCTATCGGGTCTAGGGTAAAATCCTGCCCAGCCACTTTGGTATATACCAGTTCCAGTGTTTAACCAGTGCCATGGTTGCTGGCACAAAAATACTCCGAACCAGAAAAGCATCTACAAATATGGCTACGGCTATACCCAGTCCAAACTCCTTGACCATGAGAACATCCGCAACCATAAATGACCCGCAGGTAACAATAACGATAATGGCAGCACTGGTAATGATCCAGCTGCTGCGCTCAATACCAAAAATAATACTGTCATCATTGTCTTTATACTGTTCATGAGCTTCCTTGATTCGGGTGAGCAGGAAAACCTCATAATCCATGGAAAATCCAAACAGGGCACAGAAAATGATAACCAAAAGGCTGATGTCTAGCATGCCTTGGGGACTGAAGTTAAAAAACTCGTGCAAATGACCTTCCTGGAAAACAAACACCAGTACACCATAGGTTGCACACAAGCTGAACATATTCATGAAAATGGCTTGCACCGGCAGAACAACAGATCGAAACAATACAAGCAAAATAAAATATGTCAGCGCAAGGATCCAGAGGAGCGCCCAGGGAAATATTTGTGTAATCCGGTGCAAAACCTCGGCGTTATTTACAGGAACCCCGGTGATTTGCATTTTTAGACCTGCCCCAGGATTCATATTACGTAACTGGTGGATTAATTTTTTCGTTTCAGGTGAGTTAACGGAGTGCTCGCTGACAACGCCTATCACTGTCATATATTTTCGAGCTGAAGTTTTTAACAAGATATCAATAGCCGGATCATTGAATCTTTGCGGTGAATTATACAGTGCCTTGTACTGGTGTTCTTTTAATTGAGGTGTAGTTGTCACAATACTGTTTACCTGTTTTATATGCTTGTTATGCTGAAGTTTGCGGGCGAAGTGGTACAGTTTTTCAATATGTCGTGAGGATAAAATACTGCCGTGACTGGATGTGATCACCAGTTGAATGGGGGTTAATTCGTTGTCATTGAACTTTGCTTTATAGGTATCAAAAAATTGTCTGCTTTCCGATTTTTCTGGCAGGATATGAAAATCAGAAACGCCAAATGTGACTTTAAAAAATGGTGCACCAAGCAGCAACAATATGGTTAGTGACGCGATAAAAAATATCAGGGGGCGCTTGACAACCGTTGTGGCAAGAGATCGCCACAGACGTGCACCAACCGGGTTGTCTGTTTTATATAGACGTACGGGCAATAAATTAATCCGTGAATTTAAAACAGCGAGAACTGCGGGTAAAATAACAATTGCTATCAGCACTGAGGTAAACACAGCAGTTAAACCGCCAACTCCAACAGAGAACAAGATATTTACGGGAAAGAATAACAGGGCACCAAGGCTGATAAAAACTGCAAGGCCGCTAAAAAATACGGCCTTGCCGGCAGTAGCCATAGTGCCTGAAATACATTCGGGTAGATTGTTGTTCTGTTTGAGTTCTTCACGAAATCGACTGATAATAAACAATGCATAATCAAGGCTTAGACAAATGCCGAGTAATAATGCGATATTGATGGTAAAAATGGAGAGCGTGAATGCATGTCCAAAAAGATATAACGCTGTCAAAATAATTACTGCACATCCCCCCCCGAGCACAATGGGTAACGCAGCGGCTATGAGTGATTCAAAGACGAGAATTAAAACAATCAATGCAATTGGCCCGGCAATCAAATCAGCGTGAAATAAATCCTTTCTGGTTTGTTTGTTCACATCATCAATAAAGACAGGTTCCCCACCCATTTGCATGGTCATGTGCGCCGGTGTTTTGATAGCATGCTTTAATTTTGATAACAGCGAAGGGCTCAAGGCCTTTTTGCTATCAAACAATAGCACCACATATGCAGTGTGTTTGTCTTTTGAAATTTGTTGTCTATTCATGTCTGGATATATAATTTCATGTTTGACAGGATAGTGTTTTAAATGTTTCAGGGATTTTTTTATCTTGTAGATATAGACTGGATTGGTGGCCTTCAGGTGTTTGCTATGATAAATCAGGATAAACCGGTTGTTTCTATATCCCAGTTTGTCGTCAAGATATTGATCAGCTTTTGCGCTGGCAGAATGCTTGTCAACAAATCCAGTACTTTGAAATGGTGCCATGATATTGGGAATAAATGGCAGGCAACCACAAACCATAATGATCCATGTTGACAGGATCGCAATCCGGAATTTGTAGATATAGTGTCCCAGTCGATAAAATGCAGATCCTTGCATTCAATAACTCCTGTACTTTGTTTATTTCAATGATCACGGTACACCTTGCCAGCATTTGCGCAGTAAATCGCAAATTAATTTTACTGGTATGTTTTATTGTAGTACAATATGAATGTTTTGTGGATTTTTCATAAAGTTGAGTGACTGATATACTGGTTATGAGGTCATTATTCGGTTATCATGTGAATTTTTCGAGCTATTCATGAAAATTTGTTTAAAAACCCTCGCAAGGCAGAGCAACTCACAAACGGCTGTCTTGCATGTGCAGGAAAGAAAGCCAGAGCGTGCCGGTGCGCCGTGTGAATTAACTTGTGTATACAAGGTTGAAAACTGTTCAGATTATTATCTGCTGACGCTTGAAGTAAGCGGGATGGTTGAGATTACCTGTCAGCGTTGTCTGGGTGCTTTTCATCATGATTACCTGAATCAAAGCAATCTGGCGGTCTGTAAAGATGATGATGTTGCTGAATCGTTATCGGCACGGTTTGAATGTATCGTGGAAAATCATGATAAAATTGATTTGATGGATATTGTCTCCGATGAGTTGCACTTGTTTTTACCAGAAAGACACCTTGATATTGCAGGGTGTGATCCTGAGACAAGTCGCTTGATAGGAGATATAATCTGATTTTAAGGTTATAATACTTGGATTATCGCGAAAAACCAGGTAAAATCCCGGCTTAATGAAAACAATTTGTTTAGGAGTAATACAATGGCAGTACAACAAAATAAAAAATCACGTTCACGACGTGACATGCGTCGTTCACATGATTCATTGACAATGCCTACCTTGTCTGTCAATGCAACTACAGGCGAGCGTCATTTGCGGCATCACATCACTCCTGATGGTTATACTATTGATGGTCGCAAGGTTATTGATAAAGGCACTGTTTACGAAGAACAAGAGTAATCTCCCTTGAAAAAAGTGACCATTGCTATTGATGCCATGGGTGGGGATCACGGCTTGAGTGTTGTGGTTCCGGCCTGTGTGCGTGCTGCACAAAATAATCCTGATTTGAAGTTGCTGCTGGTAGGCGACCAGACTCAGGTGAGTGCACATCTAAAAAAATATGGTTCATCACTAAACAACCAGATTTCAGTTGTCCATGCTTCTGAAGTAGTGGGTATGGATGAATTACCTTCCCACGCATTGCGAAATAAAAAAGATTCGTCCATGCGGGTTGCCATTAATCTGGTAAAAGAAGGTCATGCGCAAGCTTGTGTCAGCGCCGGTAATACCGGAGCGTTGATGGCTACAGCACGGTTTGTCCTGAAAACACTGCCCGGCATTGATCGGCCGGCGATTATAGCCGAGTTACCAACAGCACAGGGACGAACGCGAGTCATTGATTTGGGCGCCAATGTTGATTCGTGTGCTGAACATCTGTTTCAGTTTGCTGTCATGGGTTCAGCATTAATCCAGGCTCTGGACGGAAAGGCATCTCCAAAAATTGCATTGCTGAATATCGGTGTCGAGGAAATCAAGGGCAACGATCAGGTCAAGCGTACTGCGCACATGCTAACCGAATGCAAGCTGATGAATTATGTCGGCTATGTAGAGGGTGAGCATTTTTATTCGGGTAAAGTTGATTTGGTGGTTTGTGACGGGTTTGTAGGTAATGTTGCCCTGAAAGCCAGTGAAGGTTTGGCCAAGTTAATGATTTCAGTCCTCAGGGAATCATTCCTGCAAAACTGGTGGGCAAAACTCGT
>CAZDYY010000003.1:0-21913 GCA_964509745.1 uncultured Legionella sp.
CTAAGTCCGCAGGGCAAGATGATCAGGCAGGCTGATTTGAATGATATTGCAGCCCGCAACCAGTCACTCCTGTTTATTGCAGGACGGTATGAGGGTATTGATGAGCGGGTCATCCAGCAAGATGTCGATGAAGAATGGTCGCTCGGAGATTTTGTTTTAAGTGGTGGGGAACTTGCCGCCATGGTTTTTATTGATGCCATCGTGCGTCTGCTGCCCGGCAGCCTTGGTCATTCGGGATCAGCAGAACAGGATTCATTTATGGGTGGATTGCTGGATTATCCGCACTATACCCGCCCTGCTGTCCTGCCAGCTGGAGCAGTGCCCGATGTATTGCTGGGTGGAAGTCATCGCGATATTGATCGATGGCGCAGGAAGCAGGCACTGGGGATTACCTGGTTAAAGCGGCCGGATTTACTGGAAAAGATAACGTTAACTGTTACAGACAAGCAATTGCTTGATGAATATAAATGTGAACACGAGGAGTGAGCAATGAGCAATATTATCGACCAAATCAACGCTGAGCAAATGCAAGGCAAAACTATTCCTGAATTCAATCCAGGCGATACCGTATTAGTCCAGGTTAAAGTGAAGGAAGGCGCACGTGAACGCTTGCAAGCATTTGAAGGTGTTGTGATTGCCAAACGTAACCGTGGCCTGAACTCTGCTTTCACTGTACGTAAAATTTCTCACAACGTTGGCGTAGAACGCGTTTTCCAGACATACAGCCCAATCGTCGACAGCATCACTGTCAAACGCCGTGGTGATGTACGTCGTGCAAAACTGTATTATCTGCGTGATCTGGCTGGACGTGCTGCACGTATTAAAGAAAAGCTGGCTGGTAAAAAAAGTTAATCGTTTAATTTTGCCTCTGACGTACCGCGGCTTGTCTGCGGTACACAAGGTAGAAACTCAAAACAATGCTTGAAAAGTTCGTATAAGGCTAAACCAGAAATTGCACTGGAACCTGAATAATATTCTCAGCCAACATATCAATATCATCTGCCTGATTAATCACCATGCCCAATGGAAGATTGTTTTCTTTTAAAAATGCTTTCAAGGTTAGCAATTGCTTTTGAGTAACGGTTTGTCCCAGCTTGATTTCAATCGGTAACATTTTAAAATGCCCCTCCAGAATCAAATCAATTTCTGCACCATGCTTGGTACGATAGTAATATGGCCGCCAGTTGGTGATGGGCAAGGTATTCAGATGATTGATGATTTGTTCAATCACAAAAGATTCAAATAAATGGCCAACATGAGGATGATTGAACAGATCATCCAGCGTCCGAATTCGCAATAAATAGTTTAACAAGCCACTGTCCCTGAAATGCCCTTTAGGCATTTTAACCACCTGGCGTAGAGGATGAGCGTCAAAACCGGGGATGGAACGCCAAAGAAATGTACCTTCTGCAATCTGCAAATAATCCTTGATAGTCGGTTCACTAATTTCAATACTTCTTGCCAAATCACTTTTATTGACAATTGTTCCGGATAATCGCCCCAGAATACTTAAAAATCGTTGATAGGCCTGATGATTCAACCGGGGAAACAACTTTGCAACATCACGAAACAAATATGTTTTTTGATATTCTGCCATCCAGAATTCCTGAAACATGGCATCTTGTCTTAATACGGGCTCGGGATATCCTCCAGTTAACCACGCTTGATGAACATCAGCTTTGGTCAGGGACATAGATATACCGGTAAATTCCAAGCGTAGAGTTTACTATTTACCGGTAAACCATCAGTTTATTTTATAAAATGCAACAGATGGTAATTTATGGTAGCTATTCACTCGTCATCCCGAAGGTAGTGAGGGATCCCCTGATATTAGGAAGAGCCCTCACTACGTTCTGACGTACGGGGTGAGCAGTTACGATTTATGTAACTAAATCTAAATAATTCTCGCAAGCTGTCGATACAAATATTAAATGACAACGGAGTCATCACTAATGAAACGTACAGTTATAATTATCATTGCATTAAGCCTTCCATGGCTAACTGCCTTTGCCAATTGCGACTTAACCCGCTACCACTGGGATTGCGATATCACCCTGCATATCAAACCAACACGTGAAGCGCACTCACTGGTGTATTGCGGGGGGACTTACGGTTATATTACCAAGGCAGAATATGATGTGCTGGCAAGATACCACCGGGCAAATGTGAACATGAGCCTGGCGGTTAATAATGATTATGTTGATGGGCCGTGTATTCCGTCAGGGCGGTAAGCGCTTGACTATCAACTAAACACCACATCATGATTATGCGGCTGTGTAGATATAGTTCTGGTAGCCGCTGACATTACTTCACGAAGTACGCGTGTGGCTTTGGACATTTCCTCTTCCTTCAGTGTCGGATGCACCAAAAACATTAAACTGGTTTCACCCAGCCTGCGCGCAACAGGTAGTCGCTCAGAAGGTCTCCAGCCGGTATTTTCAAAAGCTTTTTCCAGATAGACTTCTGAACAGGATCCTGGGTAACAGGGCACACCTTGTTCACGGATAGACAATAATATACGGTGGCGATCCCAACCTGGAGCCAGTTGCTCTGGCATAACGAAAACATAACATTTATAGGCGGCATGTTCTATGTTCTCAGGAATAACAGGAGAACGAAGCCCGGTCACTCTCTCGGCGCATGCCCAGATTTTTCGGGCATTATCAAGGCGCTGTGCGTGCCAGGATGACATGCGTTTAAGTTGAATTCGCCCAATAGCAGCCTGCATTTCTGTCATTCGCCAGTTTGTTCCAAAACTATCATGCACCCAGAGAAAATCAAGCGTCGGTCTTGACTCTGAAACAGCCTCCCAGGACTTACCATGATCCTTGTAAGACCACATGCGCGACCAAAGAGATTGATCATTCGTCGTAACCATGCCCCCTTCACCACCCGTGGTCATGATTTTATCCTGGCAAAATGACCATGCACCTATATGACCGATTGACCCGACAGAACGATTTTTATAGCGCGCCCCGTGTGCCTGGGCACAATCCTCGATAACAAACAGACCATTTTCTTCTGCCAACGCCATGATGGGGTCCATGTCGCACGGCCATCCCGCCAAATGCACACAAATAATAGCTTTAGTACGCGGCGACAACACAGCTCGTATCGTCTCAGCAGTAATGTTCTGACTGTTTTCATCCACATCAGCAAAGACAGGCACAGCTCCGGCCAGAACGATACAGGACGCTGAGGCCAGAAACGTACGGGATGTAACAACAACCTCATCACCAGCACCAATTCCAAGCGCCTTCAGGGCAACATCCAGTGCAACGGTTCCGTTGGCCAAAGCAACTGCATATTGAACCCCTGCCCATGCAGCAAACTCCTTTTCAAACAGCTTGCATTCATTGCCCGTCCAGTAATTGACCTTATTCGACAACAACACGTGTTGGACAGCTTCAGCTTCCTCTTCAGTATAATCAGGCCATGGTGAAAATGCTGTATTTAACACGTTATCCCTCCCGTATTATCCAATGTTCAAGCACACATTACAGATCAATCACACCGGTTCCCTGAAACCTTTCCGCTGTGACATTACCTTCAGAATGGATACCCTCGCGCAAAAAAACTTTTTTCACCGTCAAAAACAGAATTTTAATATCCAGCCAAAATGAACGGTTATCTACGTACCATACGTCTAATTTAAATTTATCTTCCCAGGACAATGCATTACGCCCGTTGACCTGCGCCCAACCGGTAATGCCAGGGCGCACCGCATGTCGACGGGATTGTTCTCTGGAATAGAGGGGCAAATAATCCATGAGTAATGGCCTTGGGCCAACCAGGCTCATCTCGCCTTTCAACACATTCCACAACTCTGGTAACTCATCCAGACTGGCAGCCCGCAGAAATTGACCAAATGTAGTCAAACGTTCTTCATCCGAAAGAAGATTGCCCTCAGCATCTACACCATCCGTCATCGTGCGAAACTTTATCATTTGAAATGGTTTTTGATGTAAGCCTGGTCGTAGTTGATAAAAAAAACATGGCGCACCTAACTTTCGAACAACCATCCATGCAATCAGGCCTATGACTGGAGATAACAAAACAAGAAGAGAGGCTGATACAACCACATCAAAAGCACGCTTATACATTAGACCTCAAACTCCCTGAGAAATGATTTTCAACATAGCTACAAAATATACTCACAATCCACGATGCTTCCCGCCCATGAATATCCAACACCAAAGCCCACCAACATAACTTTATGACAGCCACCCAGCTCTTTTCGAGTTTGAGCTTCCTTAAGGGCGATAGGGATTGTCGATGAAACAGTATTACCACAAAAATCCATGGCCACCAAAAACTTTTCAACAGGTATGCTCATTTTCTTTCTGAGATGCTCCAGCATATATTGATTTGCCTGGTGAAAAACAAACAAGTCAATGTCATTCAGATCCAGATTTTCTCTTGCCAATAGCCCTGACACGGCATCAGGCACTGCGTCCAGTGTAAAACTGAAAATCTCAGGCCCCTGCATTCTTAAAAAAGGGTCTGCATTAATATCACCATAGGTTCGCATTCCACGTCCCTGAACGCATAAATTCTTCCAGCCAGACCCATCCGTACCAAACAAAACCGGTGCAATGCATGGTTTACTATAATTCACGGCTGATATCAATGTTGCAGCAGCACCATCACCAAAGATTGCCCTCACCGACTTGTCCGATGGCTCCATCAACTTCGAATAGGTATCTGCAGTCAATAACAAGACATTTTTAGCCTGTCCCGACTCAATCAAGCCTTTCGCTATCGATAATCCATAAACAAACCCCGAGCATCCAAGGTTAACATCGATTGCCCCTGCAGACCGTGGCAACCCCAGGATATCCTGAAGAATACATGCGGTTGTTGGTAACAGATAATCCGGAGTTTGCGTACAAAATACGAGAAAATCCACGTCCTCTTTCAAAATGATCTTACTATCAAACAATTTTTTTGCTGCATTTATAGCTAAATCGGATGAAAACTCATCGTCCGCACTAATATGCCGTGTCCTGATACCGGTTTTCTCATATATTTTATCAGCCGGGAAATCCGGAAAATCCATGGCAAGCTGTTCATTTGTCAGCACTGCAGAAGGAAGATAATATTCAATGGCTTTAATAGCAGCATACATCATTAGATAACCTTTTTAGCGGGAACACCGATGACTGTCGCACCAGACTCCACATTGCGCATCACGGCACTTCCCGCGCCAATAATTGCGGAATCACCAACCTGTCTGCCGGGTATAATACATGCGTGACTTCCGACTAAAACTTTCGAACCCACAACAACATACCCCGTCAGATCAACATGAGCACATATAATACTGCCTTTCCCGACAACCACATTGTGACCCACAGTTGCAGATACGTTTATAAAAACCTGATCTTCTATTTGCACATCATTTGATACATAAACAAACGGTGCAATTACTACTCCCCTACCTTTAATTGGGGATAAAACGATAGCTGATGGATGTACCAGATTGATAAACTCTGCACCATTATCAATTAAAAGATCCGTACATTTTACTCTGCCTGACGGTGTACCTATTGAACAAATAAACACGTCATCTGGCATGGGACTATAATCTACAATTGTAGAAAACGCCCCTGTATTAAAGTCATCAAGAAAGCCTTTAAAACGAAAACCCATGGCATCAAAATGTGGGCTTGCCCAAGCAAAAATCTCATGTCCCGATGCCCCTGCGCCTACAATTATTAAATCTTTCATTCTGTAACTCCTGACGACAACTCCATATATACATTCTCAAAGAGCCATAAGCATTCTTACAGCTTTGACAGTTGACTGAATTGAATGCTCATGAATCTGCGCTTGTCGCTATAACGCCGTGTAGCCCCCATCGACTACCAGATTTGTTCCGGTTATCCAGCGAGCAGCCGGAGATAACAGGTATGCAACTGCATTGGCTACATCAGACGGTTCGCCCAGCCCCAAGGGATGTGCTGCCTTGATATCGTCAATTTGTTCCGGTCCCATTTTTTCGAATAATCGATCAGACATTGGAGTATTGATAACGCCGGGCAATACCGCATTGACACGTATTTTCTCTGGAGCCAGCTCTATAGCAAGCGATTTAACTGCTGCAATCAACGCCCCTTTACTGATAGCGTAAGGTACAATCGCAGGCTGCCCAACCATCCCCACCACAGATGACATAAACACCATACTTGCCGGTCTTGCAGAAACCAGTTTGTGACAAAATGCCTTGGCAAGCAGCATGCCTGTCGTCACGTTTATTTTTATAATGTCATCGATATTTTTAGCCGAAAGCATTCGCAAAGGTTTTGCCATATGAACCCCGGCACAATGAGCAACACCATGCAATGGGCCAACTGACTGCGCTATTTCCTGCAGTGTCGATTGAATCAAATCCAGATTATTCAAATCAAAGGAGATGATAACATGCTGATCCGGCCTCAGCATCCTGCGAGTTTCTTCCAGAGCATCAGTATTTCTCCCCAGAAGAATTAACCGCGCTCCCAGACTTGCACAGGTCACTGCACACGCCCGCCCTATCCCGCTTGATGCCCCGGTAATTAATATATTCTGCCCTGACAAACTAAAGGCCTGATTCATTTCCATACGATTCCACTGGTAAAATTTTTGTATTCACAAGTTGACATGCAACTGTAGCCCAGGAAAGTCCAACACCAAACCCGGCAAGAACAAGCCTGACAGGTTGCGGGATTAACCCTTCTCCTGCAACAAGACACATCGTCAGGGGAATTGAAGCCAGACTGGTATTGCCATGGTTTTCAACCTTGATGGGCACTTTCTCCGGATTCAAACCAATTTTTTTAACCAGATGCTTCAACATAAAGGCATTGGCCTGATGGAAGAAATACATGGATACATCATCAACTGACCATTTTGCCTCAGTCAATGTCTTTAAAATGGTTTTGGGCACTTCCCGGATAGTGAACGAAAACACATCCGGCCCACTCATAAACAATTCAGACCGGGATCGGTAATTTCCTGCATCATCACACAATCGCAGCCTCGATGTATCATCATGCCTGACCCGAAAGCCACCCGCCTCTACCTTCAATTTATCGGCATCGCTGCCGTCCGTCCCATAATCAAAAACAATCGGGGCTGCTGACTCATCATATTCCAGCAACGTCGCAGCTCCCGCATCGCCAAATAAAAATGCGACGGTTCTGTCTTCCTCTGAGGCCAGTTTGGAAATGGTGTCACCCGTGAGCAACAAGGCTTTTCTGAAGGCACCTGTGCATAACAATTGTGCTGCAACAATCAAACCATACGCATACCCTGAACAACCTAAATTGATATCAAACGCCATGACATTTTTGGACAACCCCAGCCGGTCCTGTAATATGCAGGCTGTTGCCGGCAAAACATAATCAGGGGTTTGTGATACAAAAATGACGATGTCAATCGACTCGGGAGCACATTGCAACTCTGTCATAAGCTTGACAGCTGATCGATAGCATAAATCAGACGTGCAAATTGTTTCGACCACACGTCGCTTTTTTACTCCGGTATTATCAATAATTTTGCCAACATCATCTTTTGGAAATTTTGTGTTCCATGAGTTGTCCAGTTCATGCGATGGCACACAACAAGCAACACCTGCTATATTTACATTTTCAATAATTGGCATCAGTATTCTAGTCCATTAATAATGCAACAACATCATCTACTACTGCTGTCTGGGTTAACTGACTAACTTTAATTGACTTGTTAAATTCTTCATCAGCCAGAGCAATAATACTAATCAGTACGATGGAGCTCCAATCGGAAGTATTTTCATGTCCTTTCAGCGTTCCAGGTGAAAGTTCATTAATTTCATCCAGTTTTAACAGAATTGATTGTTTATCCATTTGATGCACTCCCTACTCATATTGATATCACATTTAAAAGATAATAATTATCCACCTGTCATTCAAAATTGATTAACTACTGGATAATGTACGAAACTGCTCTGAAAATTGTTTGACACCCATATCAAGTGACAACCTTTTCAGGTAAAAAGCCTTCCCTTTCTCAGCCATTGTGCGACGTTCGGTCTCACTCATATCTGCCAGCTTTATTATCGCCCCGATAATACTATCTGCATCTTCCGGGATAGCAACAACACCACAATCAGCTTCCCTGATCAAATCCGCTGCATCACCTCGTACAGCCATAATAACAGGCTTTCCAATCGCCATATAGGCCTGAGTTTTGGAAGGAATTGTGATTCTGAATAATGGGTCATCTTTCAAATGGACCAGCAACACATTCGCTGCATTAAGATATGCGCCAACATCACTCATGGGGACGGAAGGTATGCATTTGACATTGACAAGCTTTTTTTCTGCAATTTTAGATTGAATGCCTTTCATCGCAACACCTGATCCCAGCAGCACCAGGGAAATATCCGAACGCAACGGCTGTAATTTCTCTGCAACTTCAATAATTGCATCCAGGCCTTGAGCTTGCCCCATATTACCAGCAAACATCACCCGGAACGTATTATCGTTTTCAAAATATTCAGGACACACGCCTGATGCTCCATGAAGAGCATCCTCATTACACCAGTTATATATCACATGTATTTTCCCGGCGGTCACGCCTTGTTCAATCAAGAGACGCTTGAACCCGGGCGAATTTACTGCAATTCTATCTGAATATTTATAGACCCGATTACATACCTTTCCTATAAACTCCATCAATTTTTTATTATTTAACATACCTGTGGCCGCTAGCGTCTGTGGCCACATATCCTGAATATCCAGCATAACAGGAACCTTGCGAAAAAAACGCAACATCAGGGCTGTAATACCTGTAGTTAGCGGTGGATGGTATGCATAAATCACATCAGGCCGTTTCGCCTTGAACAACCCGTAAATAGCACTTGATATCCCGAAACTTACATAGTTCACAATACGTTTCAAAGCTGAACCATCATGACTTGGATAAAGAGGTAGCCGAGTGATGTTTACTCCATCTACTATTTCCCGCTGGATAAGCCGCATTTTATAACCAGGATAAAGCTTTCCTCCTGGATAGTTTGGAAACCCCGTAACTACTTCAACTTCGAAACCTTGTTTAATAAGTTCCCGGGCAAATACCAACCCTTTAAATGCTGGTTCAGGCTCAAACCACTGCGTCAACAACATAATTCTGACAGCCATTTATTTAGTACCTTTTCCATCAGTTTGATATATATCACCAGCATAACGAAGAATTTGTTGCATATTTATTCTTAAAAGGAATTACACCATCGATTCAATAAACGACCAGGTTTGACTGGCGCACTGATCCCAGGAATATTGTTCTGATAATAACTTTGCACGAATGGAAATTTTTTCTCGCAATTCGGAATTAACAACAATTTTCTTGATAGCCTCGGCTATAGACTCCGGATTTTCAGGATCAAAATAAACTCCTCCATCCTGCAAAACCTCAGGCATCGGACCTCTGTTTGAGCATGCAATAGGTAATCCGCTAGCCATACCCTCTATCAAAGTTATTGGCATGTTTTCGCAACTGGATGCAAAAATAAAAACATCAGACGCAGCAAGAAGCCCAGGAATTTTATTATGTTCAACATAAGGCATTTGCTCAATAAATTCACCATTGGGGTCCGTAATCAATTGTTGTTGTTCGACCATTTTTTGAGCACGCCCAGCTCCGCTGCCGACCAAAAGCAATGATATATCAAACCCTGCTTTTCGAACCTCACCGATTGCCTTGATAACATTCCATTGATGTTTATACATTGCCGTATGAGAAACATAAATGCATCGAATTTTTTTTTGCTCGGCGGACCACGTTACATTATCTGTCAATTGACGAAATCCATCAGCCGGAGCGTGGGGAATAACTACTGATTTATCGAGTACTCCAATTGCCTTTTGGATCATATGCTGAGCATAATTGGTTAGAAAAATTGCGCCTTTGGCTCGTTTTAATGAACTGGATTGAATATAGCGCAACAGCAAGAGACGTAACCTACTCTTTGATAAACCATACCGTTTCATTTCTCCGGGCTCGTATGACAACATATCCTGACTTATAGTGATACTTGGTTCAAATCTACATATGCTGCCTGCACTGGTGCTAAACAAAATATCACAACCAAGTCGCCGAAGTTCTTGAGGAAGTATCGCATACTGCCACCACATTTGATGAGCAAGCGATTTTTCCAATACAAGCGGAGTATGCTTAATTAACCAAGGATAATCCGGAATCTTGTCCATCAAAGATTTGTAGGCCCAAAGATGAACTTTACTGATTCCGTGCTCAAGCGGAGAGGCCCCTTTGATAAGCTCAACTATGTGGCAAACAGCACCGCCCGAACGGTTGCGAGACGCATCCATTCCAATAATTTTTCCCGTCATCCTATTATCCATTAAAAACTAATACCATTAATACGGCTCAAAGATGTTATTTTGACATATTCCTTGACAAGGTAACCTTCATCCATATTTGCTACTGTAAATCTATCAATAATATCTATCAAAAAATAATCGACACAAACTTCAGAACATTGGGGCTCTGAAAGAGAATTAACAGGCTCTATATAGAGCCTATAATTCAACTACACTACCCAACCGGCTGGATGACAATTTACTCAAATACCGATCAAAATCCTGACCTGTTTCCTTATGTTGCATTCCAAACTCTACTGTAGCTTGCAGATAGCCCAGCTTTGAACCGCAATCATAACGCTTTCCATGGAAATGATACGCATGAACGGTTTCCTGAATTAACAAACTTTGAATTGCGTCACTCAATTGAAATTCACCACGGCAATCTCTAGGTATTTGTTTTAAATGCGAAAAAATAGCCGGCGTAAATAGATATCTGCCAACAGCTGCAAGATTTGACGGCGCTTTGTTTTGTAATGGCTTCTCAACAATTGCATTTATAGGTGAGTAATCACACGATAAGTTAGCAACACTAACCACGCCATATTTATTCACATCTCGCCACGGAACAGATTGAACAGCTACAATTGAATTACCATCATGCATAAATTTATCGCTCATACCCGATAAACAAGGATGGGTTGCATCATCAATCAAGTCATCAGCAAGTAACACGACAAAGGGATCATTTCCAACTACTTGCTCTGCACACAATACAGCGTGTCCAAGACCCAGAGGCTGTGATTGCCTGATGTATGTAAATTGAACACCAGGGGGTGAGATATTTTTTACCAGCTCCAGTAAATCTGCTTTTCCCTGTTCTTGCAAATGCCTTTCCAACTCAAAATGCTTATCAAAATGATCTTCTATCGCTCGTTTGCTTGAGCTTGTAATAAAAATCATGTTTGTAATGCCAGCCCGAACGGCTTCCTCAACAGCATATTGAATCAACGGCTTATCCACGATAGGCAACATTTCCTTTGGACTCGCCTTAGTCGCTGGTAAAAATCGCGAGCCAACTCCTGCAACTGGAAATACTGCCTTTTTAACTTTTCTCATGCAATAGATTCCTCGACAATCCTGTCTTTACATATTAATGGGCGCCCTACAGAGTAATAATAAGCTATTCCTGATGCCTGTACCTCGGATAAATTATAACAATTTCTTCCATCAATGATGGGAGCATCTCTCAATGCATTTTTTAAAACAGTTAAGGGATAATTTTTAAAAACTTGCCATTCCGTAGCAATTACCAAAGCACTAATCCGATCTTGTAATACTTCATCTTCGCAAGCACACCAGATAATTGCGTTATTTACGCCCAGATATTTTTGAGCTGTTATCATCGCAGCTGGATCATATACACGCAATTTACAGCCCGCCTCCAAAAGAGCCTGTATTATGACCAAGCTACTTGCTTCTCGCATATCATCTGTATCTGGCTTGAAGGCCAACCCCCAGATACCAATGGTTAAATTTTGCAATTTATGATCAAAATGATTTTTAAGTTGATTCACTGCCCAGCCTTTTTGCAAATGATTTACAGTGTCAATTGCTTCCAAAAACCTGCTATCAACGTTAAAAGCTTTTGCTGTTTGAACCAGCGCGCGGACATCCTTGGGAAAACACGACCCACCATAACCAATACCTGCTTGTAAAAAATGCGGTCCAATTCGATGATCCAATCCAATTCCCAGTCTCACATCATCAATATTTGCACCTGTTATATCAGCTAACTGGCTGATCTGATTCATAAAGCTAATTTTACAAGCCAGCATTGCATTTGCAGTGTATTTAGTAAGCTCAGCGGACAGTCGACTCATACATTGAACATGAACACCCTGCGCGGCCAATGTCTGATACATCCTTTTTATCGGCTCCAACGCATTCGCTTCTCCGCCAAGAATAATACGATCAGCCTCCAAAAAATCCCTTACTGCATTACCTTCACGCAAAAACTCAGGATTGGATACAACCTTAATTTTATAATGTTTATTACAAAGGAATTGCTCTTGTTTAATGTGATTTTCCAATGCATCACCTGTACCAACAGGGACAGTTGATTTAATTACAATTAAACTATCACAATTAGCATCACGAACTATTTGCGTGGCCACACTAAATACGTGAGACAAATCAGCACTTCCATCAGGCAGCCCTGGTGTTCCAACAGCTATAATATGAATTGAAGCGAACTTCACAGCATCATTTATATTATCCGTAAACTGTAAAAATCGACTAGCCAATTGTTCTTTCAACAACTCAGGAAGTTCAGGCTCATAGATCGGACATTCACCATCTAAAAGCCTGGCGATCCGTTCCTTATTGATATCCACACACAAAACCTGGTTGCCTGTCTTGGCTAAACATACTGCGGAAACCAACCCTACATAACCTGCACCATAAATAGAAATAATCATTTATCATTCCAAATCATATTTAACCCTGATAACTCCGAACTAGATCTCCAAACTGACTTGTTCCTCAGTTTTAATAGATTTGGTTGACAATTGTGTTTTACGGTAAAATCCCTTGATTTTTTCCATGACTTTATTCACCTCCCCATTGGTCATGCGAGGATGAATAGGAATACTCAAAGCATCTTTGTTTAACTGTTCAGTGTTAGCCAAACGGACATCCATCTGACCATAGATTGGATTAAGATGTAATGGATGATAACGCAGGGTTGTATATATTTGTTCACTTAATAAATAATGTGCCAATTCATCTCGGTTGGGAACACGAATACAATAAGTAAAATATGAATGCCGATCACCAGCTTCAGCTTCTGACGGAGTAACCATGTAAGGAAGATTGGCAAACTCAGTTTGATATGTATCCCAAATCTCTTTGCGACGCGCTTGCAGAGCATCAATCCGTTCCAGCTGGGCAAGACCAATGCTTGCAGCAATGTTCGTAGGCAACATTTTAATAAAGGTTTCCTGAATGTTGTATTCCCACCAGCGAGCTTTAGTACTGGCATTTGCCACAGCCGAATCGAACCCGGACTTTCCTATACCGCAATAACGCATGACTCTAGCGCGTTCTATTCGCTCAGGTTTGATGGCAGTAATCCCGCCACCTTCACCAACTGTTAAATTTTTCACTGCATCATAACTAAAAATACCTACATCACTAATGCCTCCACACGGTTTACCTTTGTATGTGCTATCTACAGCATGTGCTGCATCTTCAATCACCGGAAAACCCAAGGCCATTATGGGATCCATATCCACAGCGAGACCTGCATAATGTACCACCATGATTGCAGCAGTTTTTTTAGTTATTTTGGCCTCGATATCTTCTCGACGCACATTCATGGTTTTAAGATCAACATCACAGAATACGGGTTGATGGCCAGCCAACAAAACAGCCTGGGCACATGATACCCAGGTAAAGCTGGGAAGAATAATTTCTGAACCGACGGGAAGCTCCAGTAACTTAATAGCCATGAACAACGCATTTGATCCGCTGTCTACCATAGCAAATGATGGCAAGTTATACTTTTCCATATATTTTTTTTCAAATAACTCGACATTTTTTCCAAATCCCATCCACTGGCTACGCATACAAGCTGTTACATTGGCGATTTCCGCATCATCAACAAGTGAACCAAAAACTGTGATCATGATCTCTCCTGAGTTTTACTTTCCGATTAATATGTCATATAAAAATAAGCCGGGTGTTCAGAGATTATCTTAAACCCATTTTTCTGATACCAAACAATAGCTGGATTTTCCTTAATAACCTGCAGTGTAATTTGATTCGGATGTCGAGAATCTGCAAATTGAAGCATGGCTTGAAACGCATTACTCATTAATCCTTTCCCACCATAATTTTTTAAACCGAGAATAACGTTATAAACATCCCAGTTACCATCGAGTAATCTTATTCCCATACAACCAATTGAAACATCATTCACGACTACAACAAACATATGGTCTTCAGGCCGTTCCTGGTATGATAAATACCATTTCCGTTGTTGCTCTTGCGAAATCAAATCTTTAAAGAAAAAATATTCGCGCTGTTCATTCTTCCAAGTGCGTAGACTATCCAAATCCTGGTAGTTTATTGTACGCAATTCCAGTTTAATTACATCATTTAATACCGGAATTACTATCTTAGTAGTCGAGTTATCCATTCAAATCCCTATTTCCCGTTCAATAACAATTTCACGCACCATTTTTATCTTTTATAACACCCGATCTAACCATAATTGCATTCGAGCACGCACATCATGACCATCTGCATACACTCTTTTATAACCATCTTCAGCAATTGTCAATCGTAGATCCTGATTTTCAATCAGCACTCTCAATTTACCCAATAAATCAGCTTTATCCCTGAAAAACATAGCCTCAACATCTGGCTGAAAAAGCGACTCAAGATCATTCGTATGCTCACTAAGCATGACTGTTTTCATTGCGGGAATTTGAAAATTTCGTCTGGTATATGTATCCTGGTTAAGTGTTGAAAGAAAACAGAGTGCAACTTTTGCACCATTAATAGCATATCGATATTCTATTCCTGTAACCGGACTAATTGGAAACAAGGCATGCAACGGGCTATCATTCCGCAACTTTGGTAATGCAGCGCTCCAGCCACCACCATAGAGACGCAAATCAAACCCTGCCTCACAGATTGCTTCCAGCATATCTACACGTCCATCATCCTCGTAGTGGCCTGCAAACACAACATCACACTTGAATTTATCCGGAATTTCTTCCTTCTTTACAGGGTAATCTTCATCAGGAATAAAATATGCCCGTAATAATGAAACATCTTTTGCTCCATAACGGTAATAATCATCCATGTTCTGATGACGATAGGAGAAATGCTTGTCAAAATATTTAATGCTATCAATGTATTTTCGCCATAAGCCCGGCTTGCTATCTGCGCTAAAGGGGTTGTCATTTGCATACTGACAAAGTGTGGTATCAGGCAGCTTCTTTCGTAATTTTTGAATCGTTGACGGGGTAATCAGATGCACATTATAGCACCAGATTATGTCCGGGATTTCTTGTGTAGCAGCCCTGACCAAGCGACGATTTACCCGGTTAACAATAGGGCCAGCCTGAAAACGCGACTGAATTTGGTGATATAGCGAATGATATACTGGTTCACTACGGTCAGGCACCCAACGCCAAAAATCATCAAACCAGCCAAAGCGAATTACTTCACAACCCAGAGACTCCAAGGCTTTGGCACAAGCTTCTTGATACCATGGCCACATAAATGCACCAACCAACATAATTTTTGTGCGATTTGATGGTTTTCTATTTCTCTCTGATTTAGTTTCAATCATCTTGGTTCAACCATTTATATAACATTTTCAACCAATATCTCCACCCCCCTATGCGGCGGCCACTGCAACGCTGTCTTGTGTGCTTCCATACTCATGCGCTTGCGTAATTCCGGGCTGTGATAAAGCAGACAAATGAAATTAGCTAGCGTCTGCGTATCTTCAGCATCGTATAAAAAACCGTTGCGACCTTGACATATCCTGTCCAATGCTGCCCCTGATTGAAATGAACCGATCACAGGTACGCCCAAAGCCATACCTAGCGTGGTTCCTCCATACGCATCTACCCGTGCGGGATGAATAAATACATCACTGTTTGCTATTAGCGCCTTGAAATCCTCTATTGAAAGCCACTTTTCCAGAATAACTTGTCTGGTGAGGCCAAAATCTACAATCATTTTCTCCAGTTCGGGGGCCTGCGTGCCACTACCCACTACTATTACCTTGATTGATTGTCGAACCTCTTCATCTAATAAAGATATCGCCTTAATCAGCAGATCATAACCCTTTTCATAAATGATTCGACTACCAGCAGAAAGCACAAAATCATTTGGTCCAATCTCATATTTGGAAAATATATCAGCACGCTTTGCCTCATAAGTCGCTAAACTTTTATCCACTGCAACGAAAATAGGGAGATTTACAATCTGGTTTTCCCGAAATCCCAATTGACGAAAATAGTTCATTGTTGTTACACCAACAGAAAACACCTTCGACTTTGCATGCCGTAAAATTTTATAAGCAAACCAGTGCATACATTTTTGTTTAACAGTAACAGAACGCTGCGGGTTGGGTGTATCCGTCCAATGATTGATCGGAAAACGTAATATAAAAAAAAGCAGATGCAGTAATTTTGTGTTGTGATTCATCCAGCCAACCATGACAAATTTTTCATCACGGTGGGTCAGGCAATATTTAATAAATTGCCAATTTAAACTATTGCCATATATAGTTGCTGGAAAATGTTCGTGTGTAAGATTTTCTGCCCATGGATAACGTTTAATATCTTGTTCATTTGCATACCACAAATTTATTTTAACGTCTTTGTTGCCTTTGAACTGGCTTATCAGGATATTATTATGCGGTGTTGCCAAATCCTGAATTAAATTAATTACCATGGGTTTTTCGATGGATTTTAATGCCTGCATATATCCCCCAATTAAACTGAACACCATCCATATCCTGTGCCCTGGCTATTTCTTTACTTTAATGCATTTTAGCTATCTAAAGTCTTATCATCACTCAATAGAGTAGCAAGTGATATCAGGCTAAATCTTACAGAAGAGCCCATTCCCCTGAATGGTATTTTATTGAAAAAACTTACAGCTTCTCCAGAGATTATTTGCTTCTGTAACAGCTCTAAACTACTACGGTATAAAATGGTTCTAAAATCCCTATATAATATACGGTCAAGTTCCTCTGTTTGAAATGGATTTAATATTTGTACTTTTCCTCCAGTTATTTTCCGCAGGAACGAGTTAGATGCATTACATATCTTAAACTGACAAACATCATTTAATTGGTTCAGACGACCGGAGAAGGATGTTTTTTCACAATGCTTGAAACCCCTCGAAGAAACGGTCATAAGCTTATCTGTAGATACTGATTTAAAAAATTTTTTAAAAACAAAATCTAAAATAGCTTTGTGCTCTCTGAATTTCAAGGGTACAGACAGCATGTATTTTAACAATTCGAAATTAGCATAGGCAAGATCTGTCTTAATAAATCGCCCTTGGGAGAAAGCCAAAAGAGCATGAAATTTAGAGTTCCTTTCAACAACATATTTAAACTCATTAAAAGAACTAAAATTCGCTGATTTATCATATCGTTGATAAACCTTTTTCAAGTCATCAATAATTTCATCCCGAATATCTACGGATAAGAAATTTGTTTTATTTAGTGTCAAAAACTCTGCTGTATCTTCTAATCTGGTATATGATTTTTCAGACTTGGCAGCAAAACCAAACAATGCATCACTGAAGTAATTACTAATTTGAATCCGCCCATCCCATTCTGTGTTTTTAAAATAATCAATCATATGACAATGATTAATACTAATTTGACCCCCACTTATATACGGAAGATAATCTAATGCTTGCACATATGAATTTTTTGTGAGCTTATGAAAAACGGGGGCTTTTACTTTTAAAGCCTGGGCTACTTTTACTGCTTGCACAGCCTCATATAATTTGAAGGAGAATCCAAATGTAAATGTATCCAGGTTGTTGATTGACTGTGACAAAAATGCAAGAGAGAGCCGACTATCCAATCCACCGCTTAACCCCATAATGTATTTATCATCATCAGAGTACTCTCCGAAACGCTCCCTTAGTCTTTCATATAATCCGAGTGCTGCCTGCTCCATGGATACAATACCAGGATTTTCTTCAACAATAAAATTCCAGTCGCTTTTTATTACAAAAGTTTTTTTTTCAAAATTAATTTGAATTCTTGACGCAGAAGGGAGTTGAAAAACAGAATGATACAATGTTCTTGTATGTAAACAAGAGCCAAACAATAGAATCTCCCAAAATCCTGCCAGATCTACTTTGGGTAACACATCATGTCTGTTATAAAAATCTCTGAAATCTGAAAATAAAAACAACCTTCCATCTAATAACGTTGTAATAAATACTGGAATAGAACTAAACGCATCGTTATATACATCATAACCAACGGCTGTATTCACTATCTGTACGCCATTTTTACCCACAACATGCTTATCAACAACACAAACACCCGGTATTTCCATTTCCACTGCGTTTTTCAAGCTAACTCTCCCTTTATAAGACCAAGCAAGGAAAACGTATCCGATAATCTGTCAATCCATCTATCTCTTGAAATCGCCTTACAATGCCCTGCCTGTGCAATCATCGACAGCTTCTTTGGATTAGCCAGATAATACTTAATCTTTTGTGCCGCTTCCAGGGGGGTTGTATAACACTCTATCTCCACTCCCTCAACATACAGTTGAGTGAGTTCCGGATTGCGATGCGTCAAGTATAATGCCCCGGACATAGGCGCATCAAAATCTCTCAATTTCATTGTATAAAAATCATCACAGTAGCCAACAGTGCCCACACCAAGAATAATACGTGCCCGTTTGAACAACGCCGCAGACTCTGATGCCGAGGCTACTCCGTTAGGCCAACCTGCACCATAGCATTCGACATGCACACCGTAAGCATTCAAAGCTCTAATAATTTTTTCACGAATGCCATACTTGTTGCCAATAAATAATACATCAATGTCACGATTCCAGTCAGATGGTGGAGAAAATAGATCCGGGTCACTTGCTAGCGGCCAAAATACCGCCGGGCACTTCTCAACTGCATACCACAAGCAGGTTTCCATTGAAGTGGTTAAAACCATATCCGTTGAATCCGAAAGACCCACTGCTCCAAGTCGAACACCACGAATAGTTTTCCAGTGAACAGGCAATCGATCATCCATTGAAATATTAATAACTGGAATGCCGCAACTGCGAACCCACGCCAAAACATCTTTTGAAATATAATGTGCCCACATTTGCCCTATTAATAAATCAACAGGTCCTTCTTCGAGAGCGGCTTGTATTTGTGACTTAATGCATTGATCATACAAAGCCACAAGCTTGGGATCATATCCTTGTTTACGACCAAATTGACCATAACCTCCTTTCCAGTTTCTAAATTCAATTACGGTCGCAAGCCGCCGCAATGCTTGTAAAAAACCGGACTCATCCTGATTTTGATTTGCCCCTACCCAAAAAACTCTGAATTCCTTTTCTTTTCTGGGGGTATAATAAGGGTTTAGTGTTGACAAACTATGATGAAATCCTTCTATCGCTTGTTCCCTGTTATATTTAATACCTTGCTTAATAGCCATTTTTGTATAATATACAACCAGATTTTGATAGTCAGCATGAAGCTGTCGCGCTTTAAAAAAACCATTAATAGAATATATAGCTCTGCATTTCAACAGTTTTTTTTTGATACACGACATATAGTTATTTAGATGATTTTTTATAAACATTTGAGGCCTTAAATTTCTATAATCAGGATGTCAATTAAGATTTAGTGTCATACAAATAGATGTTTTTAGCATAAATTTTTCTTCCGGATTTATAAAATTTTGAGATGATTAGCAGCATGAAAAGAGCGATAGTTAACATATTCAGAATATCTGAGCCAGCATTAATAAAATACATGATGGACGAAAAGCAAATCGCGCTAGAAACAATAATGCCTGATACAGAGTATCGTCTACCTACTTCTTTAATCAAACCTTCATACATCAATACCATAAAAGCAACAACTGCAGAAATTATCACAAGCATGAATGGATTTTTATTGGATGCCATTAATACATTTGATAACAAACTGCCACCACTGACAAACCCCTGTGGTAGAACATACCCTATCCATGCCAAATGATAATCATCAATATCCCAATTACAAAAAGTTCTAACAATCACTCTTAAAATGACCGTGTATGCACCGCCAACTTTATCCGCATCAAACTGCGAGGCCAAGACCAAAGTTTCAATCCCCTCAATACGACCAACCACTGCAACCAGCATATCAAGCGGTGTAAAACTAACATCATTCAAACTAAAGGTTTTTTGTAAAACATCCCAAATTCCACCAGTTGTATTTCCTGTTATTTGGCCTCCCATGTAGGAATATACAACATTGCGGGACATGGATACCACGGTGTAACCCATTAGCGCAAGCATGGTGGTGCTAACCAGTTTGATCGTCTTGCGTTCAACCCACGCCATATAAATAACTGGCAAAAAAATAAACATCATTGCGCTTCGGCTAATCGTGCTCAAGCCCAATACAAAGGCATAACCTACCATCACAGAAGTGATGAATAGCCCCCGTTTTGTTTTCAAATACAAATAGCCCAAGTACAAAGGAATGACTATTTTGGTTAGATAAACCAGCACACCAGATAAATGATAAGGCAAGCTCTTTGGCGCCACGCCAGTCAGACCGATACCTTCTTTAAACATCCAGAGGTTTAGCGGGGTACATAAACAAACAACTATCATAATTAAAGTTACATAGAGTTCATTATGTTTACCTAATCTTTCTCCGGGCTTTTCTTTCAAAAGGGGTGTGTCGGCTACAACGCAAATATATGGTTTTGATAGCCCCATAAATTTAGATAATAATCGAGCGAAAAAAACCAGTAAAACCAAAAAGATGCCTGATGGAACAAATATAGGAAAAATATCCGTTGCCATAAAACCAAACGGCTTGAACAATTGGTATTTATAGGCTTCCGGTGTATGAAAAAAATAAGGTACCGTAATAAATTGCGTAAAAAAGACTATCAAAGCGATTGCTTTTATAGAAATAAGTGATGTACGAAGGGCTAACATCAGACCAGGAAGAAGGAGCATTAGTGCAATCCACCAGGCACCTGCTGCTTCAGCTTCATCATTTAGTAAAAAAAAAGCAGATATAGCTGACATAAAAAACAACCCGCCGCCTAGATATTTTACTGTTGACTTCTTGATTCTAACTGCCATAGCTACAACCTTTTATTCGGGTATATATGCAAAGTATTTATCATTTAATTCCCTATTGATTTCTACAGTAGCATCAAAAATAAGGATTAACACTGCTTTGATGAAATATTTATAGAAATTACTATCAAAAACAGATAGGTCACCGCATGCATCACAACAGAAGCAACTGCTCCATGTAATGAAAAATAATATACACCGACATATGCGGAAATAACTCCAACAATCGAACTTCCAATAGTAGGGATAATCAGCACAGAAGGAGCCATGAAAGCCATCATACGTGTTGCGTAAATCTGACCGACAGCAAAAATCCCTCCCGCAAAGACAAACCATGGCAAATAGTGTGATAAAGGCCAATAACTAGAACCAACAAAAATATGGAATATCATTGTATGCAACAAGCAAGCCAATAAAAATGCTGCCCCGGATAAACAAACCGCTAAACACCCAATCTTGAAAATCAAGTCATTCGTGTTTTTTTTCCTGACAGGGCAGCTGACATCACCTGCTCGGGCAAACAATATGGGTAAAATAAGGGTCATAACGAATCCAATAACAGTTTGTATAGGGGTATATCCGAGCTGAGATAATACTGTAAAACGTGCTACATCTGCTGTCGATGCAAACTGCTCCAAAGCCCAACGCGGTGCAGTTTGCTGGGCCCATCCAAAAATACCCCATGTCATATAC
>CAZDYY010000004.1:0-20969 GCA_964509745.1 uncultured Legionella sp.
CCAAAGGCGGCAAATAATTTGAAGTCGCCATTTCCCATGCCGATCTTTCCGGTGCAAAGATAAAACAGTTTGATGAGTAACCAGAGGCTAAGGTATGCTCCGGCAGCACTGGCCACAGCTGTGGGCAGGGAGGTGAACAGTGACTGGGTGTTGGCAAGCAGGCCGAGCCATAGCAGGCTTAGCGAGAGCGAATCTGGTAACAATTGATGATGTAAATCGATAAATGCCATGGCGATTATCAGCCAGATAAACAGTAGTGCAAATATCAGGTGTGGAGTAAAGCCAAAATGCCACGCAGCAAAGAGAGACAACCCCATACAGAGGAATTCAACCAGAGGATAGCGGACAGGAATATGTTGTGCGCAATGGCCGCAACGGCCACGGAGGAAAAGATAACTCAACAAGGGGATATTTTGCCATGCGCTAATCATTTTGTTACAGCCTGGGCAGAAGGATCTGGGGAAAAATAAATTGATTTTCTGCTCAGGTTCTTCAGGTAATTGCAACAGGTTACGGCATTCAATGCGCCATTCGGTTTGCATCATCAACGGCAGGCGGTATATGAGTACATTTAAAAAACTCCCCACAGTCAGGGAAAATATGCCCAGCAGGGCATAGAGAAAATACGGATGATTCAGTACAAGTCCATTGTTTATCAGTTCATTCATATGATCGATCCAAGTTTTAATATGGGTAAGTACATGGCAATGACCAAACCGCCAATCAGAAGACCCAATATTGTCATGATTACAGGCTCCAGTAAACTGCTTAACGCATCAACGGCATTGTCGACATCTTCCTCATAAAAAATCGCAATTTTTTCCAGCATGTAGTCGAGGCTTCCCGATTCTTCACCAATAGATATCAACTGAATGACCATGTCGGGGAACAAGCCGGTATTTTGCATGGCACGTTGCATTGAGTATCCATGGCCAATCTCGCTGCAGATTTGGTATGCAGCCTGGGTATATAGACTGTTTCCGGTGACACTGGCTACGGATTTCAATGCATCAGTCAGCGACAGTCCTGCACCATATGAAATGGATAATGTCCGCGTAAAGCGAGCAATGGTAGCTTTTTGTATAATGTTTCCGAATATGGGCAGGACCAGGATCAGTCGGTGCGTTAGCGTGATAAATGTTTTTGAATGACGCTGTGCATAAATGCAACCAAAAATTGTGGCTGACAGGAAGAAAAGTATCATTATCCACCAGGCCTTGAATGCATCTGATAGATGGATCACAAACAGTGTCAGAGGGGGGAGATCAGCATTGAAACTGTTAAAAAGCGTCTCAAATTGTGGAATAACAAACGTCATTAGTCCTGTGGTTATCAACATGGCAAGCAAGGTGACTGCTGCTGGATAAGCCAGTGCCTTGTTTATTTTTTTTTTTGATGAGGGCCATTTTCTCTTTATATGATGCCAGTTTTTGCAGAATAATCTCCAGAGAACCTGATTGCTCACCAGCGTTGACCATGCCGCAAAACAAGGCATTGAAATATTCTGGATGATTGCTTAATGCCTGGGCAAGCATCAGACCGCCGCTTACATCGCGTTTGATGGTTTCAATGAGGGTTTTCATTCGCTTGTTTTCAGTACCATTTCCCAGAATGCCGACGGCATGAATCAAGGGTATTCCTGCCTTGATCAACGTTGCCAGTTGTCGTGTGAACAGGTTGATATCCGTTGCCTTGATGCGGAATTTGTATTGCTCATACAGCGGTTGCCTTTTTTTAATGATACTACGGATAATGATATCCTGTTTACGTAGTTCAGAACGCGCGCTGGTTAAATTTTGCGCCTGAATACTGCCGCTGATGGTGTCTCCGGACTTGTGTATGCCTTTCCACTGGAATGTTATGTTTTTATTCATGTTAGTCATTCATCATAATGTTCGCTATTTCTTCAAGGCTGGTGATTCCCTCCCTGACTTTTTCAAGGCCAGCCTGATACAAGGTCAGCATTCCTTCTGATTTTGCCTGTTCATGCAGTGCAAGAGCGTTCTTGCCTGATATCATCATTTGTGCAATCGTCTTTGATACAGGCAGCATTTCAAACAAGCCAACCCGACCGCGATAACCATCGGTACACTGATGGCAACCTGGTGCAGTGAATGAGTGAAGGATGGCTGTATCTGTCCCGGACAATCCCGGTTCAACCAAATCCATGGGCGTGAGATCAGTTCGAATATATTTACATGCATTGCACAAGCGCCGAACCAGCCGCTGGGCAACAATCAAGCTCACAGCACTGGCAATATTAAATGAGGGCATTCCCATATTGACCAGCCGGGTCAGTGTTTCTGCTGCACTGTTGGTATGTACGGTTGATAATACCAAATGCCCTGTCAGGGCTGCTTTAATGGCGATTTCAGCAGTTTCCGTATCACGTATTTCTCCAACCATGATAACGTCAGGATCCTGGCGTAAAAATGCACGTAATGTTCCGGCAAATGTTAGACCGGCTTTGGGATTGATATTAACCTGGTTGATCCCGTGGATATTCATTTCCACGGGGTCTTCTACAGTCGAGATATTTTTTTTATCGGTATTTAAAACAGACAAGGCAGAATATAGCGTCATGGTTTTACCACTGCCGGTAGGTCCTGTAACCAGAATCATGCCTTGCTTTCGTGATAGTGCCTTTAAAAACAGTTGCTTTTGCTGTGGAAGGAAGCCCGGCATGTCAATGTCAGGTTTTGTGGTTTGAGTATCCAGAATTCGCAGGACAATTTTTTCTCCGCAGACTGTCGGGCAGGAGCTTATACGGAAGTCGATGTATTGCAGAGGGGAGATCTGCATTCTGAAACGACCATCCTGAGGAATTCGCCGTTCTGAAATATCCAGATTGGCCATGACTTTCAGGCGAGTTGCAATGTGAGCTGACAAGTTAAGCGGCGGGATTGCCGCGATAACCAGAAAACCGTCGAGCCGGTACCGGATTCGATATTCTGTTATACAGGGTTCAAAATGTATGTCGGAAGCACCACGTTCAATGGCATCCATGATGATGCGCCTGACAAACTTTACAACGGGTTGTTCTTCACTGGCTGTGTCATATGGATCATCTTGCCGGGCATTGGTTGCCAATTCTGCCAGTCCATGATGTTCGTTTTGCTGCAGCAGATGCTGAATGACCCGGGTCAGTTTATGTGACTCAACCAGTGTGGGTACAACATGCAGACCGGTATGAAACTGGATTTCCCTGAGTGCATCATGCTTGCCGGGATCATCCATGGCGACCTGTAATTGATGACCTTGCTGCATGAGCGGAACGATGCGATGAAGCTGGATTAAATGCTCACTGATCAGTTTGGCCGGGATAGTTGTGATATCGATGGCATCAAGGTCGAAAATCGGCATGCCAAAATGCCTGGCGAGTGATGAGGCGATTTTTTCAGGGCAAATAATGTTTTTGCTGACCAGAAATTGCAGCAGGCTTTGATTGCAGTCAGCAGCAGTTTGTTGATAAACAGCCGCGCTGGAAATATCCAGCAGGTTGTATTGCACCAAAAGCTGTGCAACTCCCTGCAAACGGGGTTCTTTTATAGCATCCATGTTGAGTATTGGTTGGTAATTGCAGAATCAGTTTAATCAGAGCGGTTGAATAATTCAATCCTTTTATGGCTTCTATTGTTTTGGTTTATGCGGGAGTGGTTTTACTGGTGAGTCGATGGCTTTGTCTGTGGTGAATTTTCTTTCCTGATGAAGACTCTTGAAGAGCCGGGTCGGTGTTTTGTTGTGATTTTTTAATGTGATGGGTGGAAGCTGGCTTGATTGATTTTTATGATCAGACAACGGAACAGGATTTATTACTTTTTTTGTCATCAAATCGGGGGTTTCAGGTATTGGAGAACCAGATATCAATGGGGAGCTGGTGTTTGATCTTGCTGCAGGTGCCGGATATATACCTGAAAGATATTTTCCATAAACATGTTCTGGCAGGGTATCCCGAAATACGGGACAGATGCCTTCTTCATTCAGAAATCGCCTGCCTTCCCAGGTATATTGCTTGCCCCACATGCTATCGAGGTTCTCCACTCCGGGTGTAGACATTGAGCCGGGTCCAATATGACCATGAACACAACTGACAGTGAAAGGCCCAGTGGGGGTTAAAGTGAAGTTATTGTGCAGTTCCCTTGCCCAAAATAGTCTGGCTAATGGATCTGCAGGGAGACCTGTTTTAATTTCGTGAATTTCTTTGGCAACATTGAAATATTTTGAAAATCGGTTGCTCAAAATGGCTGTTGAAGCAATGTGGTTGATTTTGTCGATGCAGTCAATCAAATTCTCCACCGTGGAATCGTTGTAAGGTACTGCAAATTTTATTGCCAGTTCTTTAACGGTTTCAAGCCCTGCAGGGGCATGTGTAAACAAGGTGAGGTGGCTATCTTCTGTGTAAATATAGCCAATCAGCGCCAGATGCTTTTGATATGCATCAGGTACCATGTTCAATAATTCATCTTTCCCGATTAACTTGCTGCTGATAAGTGCCCATAAATTATTGATGGAGGTTTGTTGTCCTGGAAAAACCTGCACCGGCATGGTTCTTTCTGCAAAGCTTTGCAAGGCAATCATGCTGTGATTGGATAACTGGATTCTATAGGGTACCTTTTCCTGGTTCAGTTTGTTTAACACGAGCAACATAAACCAGTCGTTGTTGCCTCGATCTGCCAGTTCATCACCGATAAGTATGAGCAATTGGGGTTTGTTAATCCGGGCGTTGTCGATGATGGTTTTGAATATGATAAGATCTTGCCGGGTAAGCTGGTTGATGTTTTTTTTATAAATGGTGAGAAGAGTTCTGTATGCTGCATCATCCGGGAATGTCATTACCCCTTCGCTGATTAAAAAATGGATGGCCTTCATGGCATTGCCGTGCAAATCACCTATAGCCAGAACAGCATCATTTGGATCAAGGGCTTCAGCAGGGTGGGGCGGTATTGCAAGATCTTCATCCGAATCTGTTATATATCCCATCATATAGTCCATTTTTATTTCATATTTTAAGTATGGGCCAGAACATGGGGGTGTCAAGAACAGGATTATTTTTAAACTGATTCTTTCTCTGTCTTTTTCAGACTGACATTGTCCGGAACGAGCAGTTACGTCTGTTGATTTATAGGTGTATTATATAGTTTTAATCTACAAATTAACCCGGGATAGACCTTGATCATGGTTGGGCAGGCAGCGAAATATCGTGCGCTGGATAACTGGTTTAAAACCCCCCAGGGGTTGCGCGTGGCCCATGCATTTGTATCCGAGTTAAAAGAGCCGGGGGATTTGCTTGATGGCAAGCGGTTATTGCAGCTGGGGCAGTGTGGGGATAATCCATGGCTTGCGGCATTGCCATTTCGTCATAAATGGATTGCTTCGCCCTGTGAAGCTTCGCGAAGAGCGAATCTGGTAACCTCATTGACAGCGTTGCCGCTTGATAGAAACAGCATTGATTGCGTGATTGCACCATTAACCATGGAAGCGTTTGGGTCTGATAAAAATCCGCTTGATGAAATTGATCGCGTTCTGAAACCCATGGGGTATGTGGTATTTTTCGGTATCAATCCCTGGAGTTTCTGGGGGGGAGGATTGCGCTGGAACCGGGTGCGTTGCTTTGGTAATAATGCAGGCTCATTGATGTCTTCGCTGTCACTGAAACATGCCATGATTTCGCGGGGTTATTCCCAGTGCATGCTCAAAAGCTTTCATTATATTCCCCCGGTTTCCAGCAAGAACCTGATTCATCGACTGGAGTTTTTTAACGAAATGGGGAAAATGATTTGGCCTTTCCCGGCAGGGTTTTATTGCCTGATTGTACAGAAATACCAGCCTGCCAGTCCCAATTTGATTTTTAACAAATTTGACAATGATCTCTTATATGTAGCACGAAACTGACACGTTTTTTTGCATGATCCTTAACAAGACTGTTGTGATTCTGTATAATCATGTGCATCACAATTGTTCAATCAGAAACATACCCGGGAAATTAAATGACAATTCCAGCTAAAATTCAGGAAGTATACGAAAAATCTACTCAATTGTTTACGACAGAAGAAGTAAACGCCGCAATGGATCAAATGGCAGTTGATATTCATAAAGAGTTGAGTGACAAGAACCCTGTGCTTCTTTGTGTGATGATTGGTGGTCTGGTGCTACTGGGTAATCTTTTGCCGCGCCTTGATTTTCCACTGGAAGTTGATTATGTCCATGCGACCCGTTATCGTGGGGATACGTCAGGCGGGGACTTGCACTGGCATGTTAAACCCAAGGCGGATTTAAAAGGACGAATAGTCCTGGTTGTTGAAGATATTCTGGATGGCGGTATTACTTTGGCAGCTATTATTGCGGAAGTCAAAGCGCTGGGAGCAGAGAGGGTTTTGACTGCTGTATTGCTTGATAAACATGAAAAGCGTGTCGAGCATGGTTTGAAACATGCTGATTTTGTAGGTCTTCAGGTCGATGATCACTATATTTTTGGATATGGGATGGATTACAACAATTACCTGCGCAACGCGCCCGGGATATTTGTTGTGGCGCCCGAGCATGAGTAATCAGTAGACGCAGGATGCATGGCTATGCAGTTTTCGAAACCGGAAACTGCTTCAAAGCCATACCAATTTGCCTGTAAAGTTCTGGCAACCAGCGTGGTTGGGCGAATGAACTGGTTGCTGGTTTCGAACGGCGCAAATCATTGGGTGCTATGATCATTTGAATGTGGTTTAAACCAACACGATGTGCCAGCAGAAAGAGCTGATCAATGCCTTTATCTCCTACAGCAAGACATCCAACAGATAATGATTTGCCATGAAGGAATATATTCCCGCCCAGATGTTGTCTTCCATCCTTGCTGGCTTGCAGGCGATCGAAGCTGTTCGGGTAATTGATCATCATGGATAAATGAAATGTACTGAATGGATTCAGTGTTGTCAGTCGATAAATTCCTTCAGGTATCTGACCATCCCGTTCTCTCAGCTTTGGGCCAAGGCGACCACTGAATGCAGTCAAGGGGTAGGTATTGACATAACGCCATTTTTCACCCTTGTTCCTGGCCCATAACTGGATACGTTGTTCTTTTTTAAATGCCAGCAATGCCATATCGTTCGGGGGGTAGGATATTTTAGCTCTGGAAAATAATGATTTCAGGTGCGCTTCGTGCCTTACACCATAGCGGGAAATGGCCTGTTCAACGGCTTGCTCCCAGTTGAGTTTGTGGGTCATGGCGTAACCCGTGGTAAAATGAAGCAATAATATCAGGGCGATTATTCGGCGCATAATATTTTCGGATGTTTAATTGTTGAACATTGTATCAAAAATAAGTCAAGCAGACAAATCTTGTCCTTCTTGTTGCGCGATAACGGTTTGGGGCTAGAGTGAAACATGATCCAGTTCTCTCCCTGAAATTTATCACCTGCTTATAGATTAAGTCCTTTTTTAGAAAAATAAAAGAGGGTATTTATTTGTTTATTTGTAACTGCTCACCCCCGTACGTCATCCCGAGCGCGGCGAGGGATCTTCCAATGACGGCACAGTTCCACATTCCGGAGATCCCTCGCTGCGCTCGATGACGTGTAAGTAGTTACGTTTATTTTTTTTCAATCATCAGTAACGAAGGCTGTCCGACTCCCCTCCATGATTCAATATTTCTGACACGAGGTAAGGGAATGCTGGTGATGTTGAACTGATCCAGAGCTGACAACAGAGACGCAAGTCGCGCCGGATCTTCCAGATGGGTTGTGACAGCTGATTTGGATGGAGGCTGGATTTCAATGATGCTGCCCAGCCAGATGGGCTCGGCATGATTGCGTAAATGATAATTGGAACGCCAGAATCGCAAAATATACAGGCTTTGATTCTTGCTCGAAGTCCGGGTCATGATCAGTGCCGGTTTTCGGTTTAGATACAATTGTGCCATAAGTGGCATTTCACTGGCAGTGTTTTGTCCGCTGGCTCTCATGAACATCGAGTAGAATAATGAGTCAGGTTGCCTTTTCCATCCATGTTCGGTTAATGCTTGCTCGAATACAGGCAGCGAACCAAGATACTGAAGGTTAAATAGCCCGGTTCGTTTTCCAATGCGGTTTCTGGTATAAACTGGAAGCAGCGGCTGTTTCTGTTCCCACCAGGCTTCATGTGTCAGGACAAATTGTTTTAGCAGGGGTGAATGTTTCCGCACGAGCTGGTTGTAATACATCATGCTGGTTACGCAGGTTGTGAATATCAGCAGGGAGATGCTGCACAGTATTGCGGTTGATGGAAAAAGCGGGGTCAGGCCGCCAGACAATTTCCGGCGGTAATAAATCCAGTGAGCGAGGCATATGGTCATGCCAATGAAATAGGCACCTGCAATACTTGATGGCCAGTTGTCTCCAAGGTAGAGGACTCCAAGTCCGGACAGCATCAACAGTACCGTTAAAAAGACTCTTAATACCAGCATGGTTGTTGTCCAGGAGCGTGTGCTTGCATATTTTGCAAGAAATCCAAATAACGCGGTTGCAATGGTCAGGTTAATGACCGGGTAGAGTGGGTTGGTTCGATAATGCAACAGGCCAATCAGCATGGGTGTTTCAATGAATGACGCCAGAAGGCAGGCTGTCGCGCTGGTAATCAGGTTCAGGCTCAGCCAGTAGCGCAACATGCGCCAGTCCTTATAGTACAAGGCGCAGAGCGTGATGGCCGATGAAAGGGCCAGCAGGGAAAATGGACTGATTACCAGACTGGTTACGATAAAAAATGCATCGAAAGCCTGTGTGCGCAGGCTTTGTAGAAAAAGGTAGCAGGGGTTGTTGAATTGCGATATCCACGTTCCTTGTACAACCAGAAGCGTGACGATAATTGAAGCCAGCAGGCATACAAAAAACAATAAAAGCAAGCCTGTAGTTGTATACTTGTTCTTTGTATGTCCGGGTGTAAGCGCTTTCAGGCATCGGGCGAGGGGTGGATGTTTATTGGACCAAATCCATATCTTGCGCAGTTGTGTTTGTATGAAGTGACTGCTGTGCAGCAAAATCCATTTTATTCCCATACTGGTCATCCAGATCAACCCGAGGAGAATCAGGATAATAACAAAGAGACGGGTTGCGCTTTCAGTGGATAACTCGGTACTCGCAGCACCGATGAGTATGCCTGGCATGACATACAGAATAGCCCAGCCAATGCCGGAGATGATGTTTGCCAGTAAAAAATGCCAGGGATGCATGCGCATGATGCCGGCAATGACAGGAATAATTGATCGCAGAGGTCCAAAAAACCGGCCGATAATGACGCTTTTGCCACCATGCCTTGCAAAATATTCCTTGCCATATTCCAGCAAGCGAGGGTAGTGACGAAACGGCCACATATCAACCAGATGATCGCTAAAGGCATAACCCAGTGCATAACTGGCACTGTCACCGGCAACTGCTCCCAGTGCGGCTGCAATCATGGTAAAGCTGATATTCATGACACCTGAACCGGCAAGAATACCAATGGCTGTCATGGTGACACCACCGGGAACGATGCTGCCGACAATGGCCAGTGATTCGAGAAATGCGATGAAGAAGGTCATCAGCAGAGCCCAGTTTGGATTGTCATACAGCCAAAGCGTGACCGGTTGTATATAATCGGCAAATAAATGCATGAGCCCTCAGTTTTCAGACAAAACAGGTTTTTGTCCTTCACTCAATGGCGCTTGTGATGAGGGACAATGGGGCAAGGGGTGATTAAAGGCAGATAAAAATTCCTTAATCAATGCTTCCCTGACCGTTTCAATGGTGGCTTCCGGGACATGATCAGCGATTTGCGTCATCTGCAATTGCGCATATCCACAGGGATTAATGCCGTAAAATGGCTCAAGATCCATGTCTACGTTGAGTGCTATCCCATGATATGTACAACCATTTTTAACCCGCAGTCCGATGGATGCAATTTTTTTCTCATCCACGTATACACCCGGCGCACCGCAGCGGGTTTGTGCCGGAATGTCATATTGGCCAAGCAAATTGATCATCATGCTTTCCAGTTGACAGACAAGAGTGCGTATTCCGATATTGCGGCGTCGAATGTCCATGAGTACATAAGCAACCAGCTGGCCAGGACCATGGTAGGTTACCTGACCACCCCGGTCTGATTGGACAACCGGTATTTTTCCAGGATTAAGAATATGTTCAGCTTTACCCGCCTGCCCCTGCGTATAAACCGGCGAATGTTCCAGCAACCATAGTTCATCGACAGTATCAGCAGTACGAGCGGAAGTGAAGGACTTCATTTCATTCCATACTGATTCGTATGGTTGTATACCATGGTTGCGGACAAGAATCATTAAAGCACCATCTTGACGTCCGGATGCAGTGTAAGCTCGCGGTATAGCGCATCGAGTGTTGCCTGATCGATTGCGCGAACGGTGATGCTAATGGCAAGGTAACTCGATTGCTGACTGGGTTGGTGGCGAATCGAGTGATTATGGGTATCCGGATAATGTTTGCGAGTGATTTCAATTATCTCGGTCAGGAACACATCGCTGTTCTTTCCAATGACTTTAATCATGAATTCACAAGGAAAACTCATCAGGCTTGGGTTGTCAGTCATTTGTTCTCTTTAATGATAATGATTATGAACCGAACCAGCGTTTAAACATGAGCTTTACTGAATCTTTTGCGCATGTAAAAAAGCCGCCTTTTTCGGCAAGTTGCAAGGCATGCAGTGGATGGCTGGCAACCACGTTACCGTCGAATTTGATGATCAATTCACCTATCGTATCACCTTTTTTAACAGGGGCCTCGATAAATTTGGGTGTTTTTGTGCTGATGCTCAAGCGCTGGTATTGACCTGCGGGGATGGTAATGTACTGATCTGTCAGCAATCCAAGGTTCATTCGATCGGTTGTGCTTTTGTATAGCGGAATTTCAGTGATCACGTTACCCGCCTTGTACAAGGCATGTGTTTCAAAAAATCGAAAGCCGTAGTTTAGCAAGCGTTCACTGTCATCAGCCCGGACTGTGTCGTTTGGAGAGTTGAGAACGACAGAAAGCAATCGCATGTTATCCCGTTTTGCAGAGGCAACCAGACAGAAGCCAGCCTCATTGGTATGCCCGGTTTTGAGCCCGTCAACCTGGCTGTCACGCCATAGCAGACGATTCCGGTTGGGTTGGCGAATACCATTGTATGTAAACCATTTCTGCTTGTACCAGTGATAATATTGTGGAAAATCATTGACCAGCGCCCGACCAAGTATGGCTAAATCTTTGGCTGTGGTGTAATGTTCCGGGTTAGGCAGTCCTGTACTGTCAGTGAAGTGGCTGTTGTTCATCCCCAGGTTTTTTGCCTGTTGATTCATGATGTCAGTGAAACCATTTTCACTCCCGCCCAGATGTTCAGCCATTGCCACACAGGCGTCATTGCCTGAGTCAACAATAATGCCTTTCAACAGGTCTTTTACACTGACTTGTTGACCTTCCTTGATAAACATTCTTGAGCCGCCGGTTTTCCAGGCATCCTGGCTGATTCGTACATTGTCATCCAGATGGATTTGTTGATTGCGCAACGCATTCGATATGACATAAAGAGTCATCATTTTGGTCAGGCTGGCGGGAGGCATGCGTTCTTCGCTGTTTTTTTCAGCCAGTATTTTGCCGCTGTTCACGTCAATGAGAATATATGCTTTGGAATTGACTACCGGTGGCGCAGGTGTAATTAATGGAGCGCTGTTCACACCGGTTGGTTGCATTAAATCATTTGGCTGGGGAGGATTGGCGTGGCATATAACAGGATTGGCAAAAATAGATGTAATTAACAACATCCCGGTTAAAATTTTACAAGGTTTGTTCATGCTTGATATCCGATAAAAAAAATTAACATATATTATCACAGGCTGAATCTATCAACCAAATGACAAAAGACCATTTTGAATATATATTACAAAAAAATTTCAGGGCAGAACAGAATGATGCGTCTTTTATGTATGTTAATAATGGCTATCCTCCTATCCGCTTGCCAGACCGGGCAAATAACTGCTGCCCGGGATAATGCGCCCGGGGGTAAAATAGCTGCACAGAAGAAAAAGGGAATACCTGGTAAAGCAGTGATGAATAACCGAAATAAAAAAGTAAATAGCAGTACACAGGATGGTCCTCCGCCAGGGCCCCTGCCAACCAGATTCAAAAAGATAGTTCCTGTGAATGCGCCGTTGAGCCGTTATGGTAATCCCGGTGCATACGTGGTGAAAGGGCATACTTATGAAGTGATGACCACGGCCAGCGGTTATCGTACACGTGGTCTGGCATCCTGGTATGGAACCCGGTTTCACAGCAAGCGTACATCCAGTGGTGAGGATTACGATATGTATGCGTTAACTGCTGCACATAAAACGTTACCCATACCGTGCTATGTCAAGGTTAAAAATCTTGAGAACGGGCGTGTGGCTACGGTGAAGGTCAATGATCGAGGTCCATTTCATGCGGGGCGTGTTATTGATTTATCGTATGCTGCTGCGGCCAAACTGGGGTTGTTTCCCAAGGGAACAGCTCGTGTAGAGATTGAGGCCCTGACCACTACCAGTGCAAAGGGAGCTCGCCCGGCACATTATTATTTACAAGCTGGTGCGTTTTCATCAGGGCAACTGGCAATTTTATTACAAAATAAACTTGCCAAACTATCACCGTCCCCGGTTTTTATTGAGAAAAACCAATTGCATTATCTGGTGCGGGTTGGTCCATTTGCCAACAGAAACATGGCCGAAAGTTTAAGAAGAACGCTGGCGCGTAATGGTGTTAATGGGGCCTTTTCTTTATTGATGTAGTTATATGGCACCCACAATCACTCGCGTTCCTTTCACCCCCTGGCCGGGAACGTCGATGAACTCTTCGTTCAACCAGCGCGCATCCTCGATGAACATTCGCACGCAACCATGGCTGGCGCGATAGCCAGGGACCGAATCGCTGCCATGCAATGCAAAACCACGCATGAAATGCATGCAATAGGGCATCAGGGCGCCGCCCTCGGTGCCGTCAGCATTTCTTGGAAAAACAGTGGAAATACAATCAATATCCTGCTTTCGAATCACCCTGAATGAGCCTGAAGGCGTCAGGCAGTTCCCATCTGCTGCACCACAGCGGCCTGAACCTGATGAAATGGGTCCCCACCAGACCAGCTCTCCTTGTTCGTCATAGGCTCCCCAGGCCAGTTTTTGCTGATTGACATAAATGGTTTTTTCACCATCAGGCTCGATATAGCGGGGGAAAGGAGATACATCATAAATGCTGATGCGATCCAGGTTTCTGGGTACTGCGATGGTCATCCCGGGACGCAGGCTGACGTTCATCCGGTTAACTCGCCTGACGATGTCACATTCTTCCGGGTTTGGAAACAGGGATTGCCAGCTTTCACCAGCCTTGATTTTTTCACACATATAATCCGGCGAGTTACATAATGTTTCCCCGTATCTTGTTTGAGAAAGTACTGGTTGGCACATCAAAGCAAGGACGGCGCTGAATATTACCGTCGTATAACGTTTCATGTTCGCCTCCTGATGGTTCTCTTTACTTTGTTAGCGGCGGATTTGCAAAAAACTTGATATAAAAGTACACCTGAAAGGATATTTTCAGGGTATAATCTTGTGCATATTGATTATACGCGGGTTATTGACTATGAGTTGGTTAAAGAATTTGTTGCCTTCAAGAATCAGAACTGAAACTTCCCAGAAAAAGGGAGTTCCAGAAGGATTATGGGTTAAATGCCTTGGCTGCGGGGAGGTTTTGTATCGTAGCGAGCTTGAAAAAAACCTGTCTGTTTGTCCTAAATGCGATCACCATCATCGTATCTGCGCCAGGGAGCGTCTGGCGCAATTTCTGGATGAATCAGGCCAGGAAGAAATTGCAAGTGATTTGGAACCGATTGATCGTTTGAAATTCCGTGACTCTAAAAAATATAAAGATCGCATTGTACAAGCCCAGAAATCCACCGGTGAAAAGGAAGCTCTGATTGTGATCAAGGGTATGCTGAAACAACAACCGGTTGTTGCGAGTGCTTTTGAGTTCAGTTTTATGGGTGGTTCCATGGGGGCTACCGTTGGTGAAAAATTTGTCCGCGCAGTCAATACAGCAATGGCAGAAAACCGGGCATATGTTTGTGTTACGGCCAGTGGCGGGGCGCGAATGCAGGAAGGATTGTTTTCCTTGATGCAAATGGCCAAAACATCGGCTGCGCTGGCTAAATTTGCCGAGACCGGGTTGCCGTTCATTGTGGTGTTGACTGATCCTACCATGGGGGGTGTTTCGGCCAGTTTTGCCAGTCTGGGTGATGTGATTGTCGCTGAACCCAATGCACTGATTGGTTTTGCAGGGCCCCGGGTTATTGAACAGACGGTGCGACAAAATTTACCGGAAGGGTTTCAGCGGAGCGAGTTTTTACTTGAGCATGGTCATATTGACATGATTGTCAAACGCAAGGACATGCGCGACACCCTGGCCGAGATTATTGCCAAGTTAACCCACCGTGCATCGTTGAGCAAGGTTAATGAGTCTCGCTAAAACGACACAGAACCTCGATGCAGGTCAGGCTAAATCCCTGAATGAATGGCTTGACCTGCTTGAAAATCGTCATCAGCAAGAAATACAGCTGGGATTGACACGAATTAAAACTGTTGCCGACCGTATGGCATTGTGTGACAAGAACAGCATTGTCATTACCGTTGCAGGCACGAATGGCAAGGGCTCAACAGTTGCAGCCCTTGAGGCAATCTATCTTGCCGCTGGATATCAGGTCGGTGTTTATACATCGCCGCATTTGCTGCGTTTTAACGAGCGGATTTGCATCAACAGGCAACCCATTAAAGATGAAGCGTTGTGTGCTGCCTTTGCATTGATCGAAGAAGTTCGGGCTGATATTCATCTGACTTATTTTGAAATGACCACCCTGGCTGCCTTGTATTACTTCAGACAACATGCACTGGATGTTGTGATTCTGGAAGTGGGTATGGGAGGGCGTCTTGATGCAACCAATATTATTGATGCGGATCTGGCGGTTATCACGACGGTGGATTTGGATCACCAGGAGCAACTGGGTGAAACGGTTGAGGCGATAGGATATGAAAAGGCAGGTATTCTGAAACCTGGTCAACAGCTTGTTTATGCTGATGACTATCCTCCGGCCAGTGTTATTGCCAGAGCTCGCGAATTGAATGTCCAGATGTATTGCCTTGGGCAGGATTACTCATATAAAAACACAGTAGATGAGCTGATCATATCTGGCCTGGATGGTGAATCTACCAGGTTGCCATGTCCTCGAATTAATCTGAAAGCGGCGTCAGCTGCTGTTGTAGCATCCGGGCTATTGCTTGACAAATTGTACGTTAATGATTCACAATGCAGCCTTGCAATGCAGGCAGTGAAGATTAATGGCAGGCAACAGGTCGTGCAAGGTGAAGTAACCATGGTGTTTGATGTAGCACACAATCACCAGGCTGTTTCACTGCTGGCAGAATTTATCAGTGGTTTTAAACCGCGCGGAAAAATTCATGCGGTTTTCTCGGGATTGAAAGATAAAGATCTTTGCGGTTTAATAAGACCGATGCGGTCTTGTGTTGATTTCTGGTATCTGGCTACTCTGACTGGCAAGCGTGCTGCAGATGAGTCAAGGTTACTGGCAGATTTTATGACTGAATACGGTTCTGCGGCCCCATGCTACAGTGATCCCGTAATGGCAAGTCGCGCTGCAATGCAACACGCCAGTCCGGGAGATTTGATTGTAATTTATGGCTCTTTTCTGACGGTTAGCGCTGTAATGGCTGCCAGAAGAATGGAACAGGAGGAAATGTGATGAAATTTGTGATGGACGAACGTATCAAGCATCGAATGGTGGGAGCGGTTGTAATTTTGTCGATTGCTCTTGTCTTTTTGCCAGCCATGCTGAAGCAGCAAGGGCGAAACTTTGAGGAGAGTGTCAGTGTGTCGCTGAAACTGCCTGAAAAACCTTTGCCACCCAAAGTCGAGATCCCCAAACAAACGGCCATGCTGAATTCGGTCAAGGTAGCGCACGTTGATGTACCAAAAGTCACGGATGCTCCTGGCCCATCGACTATTGCACGGGCAGAACCGCTGAGCAAACAACAAAATTCTGTACTGGTCAAGGTCGACTTGCCTTTAAAGTCAGTCGTTGCGGCAGTAACGAGACCTGTAAAACCGGTTGTTAAAGTGGCGTCAGTGCCTGCGCAAGGAAAATACAGTATCCAGCTGGCTTCCTTTACCCAGCAGCGAAATGCCGAGTTTTTGGTGGCGCGGTTACGTAAACAGGGATATGTAGCTAAATATAATAAATTTATCGGTAAAAAAGGTGAGTTTTACCAGGTCGTAGCGGGCATGGTGAACAAGCGGAATGACGCGGTTAATTTGCAAAAGAAACTGGCGGAAAATATGCAGTTGAATGGATTTATTGTCAAGACAGGAGTCAGTTGAGATGGGCTCCTGGTACTGGATTGATTGCGCTATTATCGGTGTAATCTGCTTATCGGTTATTACCGGTTTGTTTCGTGGCTTTATCAAGGAACTGATTTCTCTCGGTGTCTGGGCTCTGGCCATCTGGCTGGCAGTTACCTGGTCGCCAGTGGCTGCATCCTGGGTTCAGCAATATATTGCCGATAAAACGGCATCCACGGCAGTGGCATTTATTGCAATTCTGGTGGGAACATTGATAGCCGGTGCGCTCGTCAATATGATTATCAGTCTTATTTTGCACCGTTCGGGTCTTAGCGGGATTGATCGTTTGCTTGGCATGGGATTTGGTTTTGTCCGGGGGGTATTTATTGTTGCCCTGTTGATGCTGGTGGTTAAAATGACTTCACTTCCATCCGAAGAGTACCGAAGCAAATCAAGTCTCTATGTTCAGTTTGACCCTCTTGTGGATTTTATTTATGGCTATACTCCGGGTGTAATCAAGCATATCGCAATGTTTGACAAAGGGGCTCATGAGCCATCAATGGAGCTGGTTCAACAGGTTCAGGGGTAGGTTTTAACTAACTGCCCGGGATGATGTATGGTGTTAGCCGTTGTATTTTAACTATGTATTGAGTTTATGGGTATAGATTGCAGCTTTATTTATATACTCATAAACTGATTCTGACAAACAATCACTCACTTCTTTTCCTGCAGCTATTTTTTCTCGCAAGTCACTGGAAGAAATCAAATACTCGCCTGCGTTGTATTGGTAGATTTTTCCACAGGGATGGTTTAATAATTCTGCGTTATCAAAAGTCTCATGCATTTTGAGTAGTGATTTTATTTCGCTGGTGATGTTGTGGACACCATTGCCGCGTTTTATTACGAGCAAGTTGCACAGCTTCAGAATTGATGACCAGTCATGCCATTGCGGTAATTGCAGAAAAGCGTCCATCCCAAGTAACAGGGTGAGGGAAACATCGTTTCCATATTCAGTACGAAAACTTTGCAAGGTGTAGACCATATATGATGGTGAATCACGCTCAATTTCACGTAAATCTATAGAAAATTCAGGATATGGTGCGAGAGCAAGGTTTAGCATGTGAATGCGCTGTCTGGTAGTGGCAGTTGAAGCATGTTTCAATACGGGTGTTTTGCATGGAAGAAAGATGAAGCGTTCAAACTGCATGTGGGATTGAACAGCTATGGCTGTTCTGATATGACCCATATGAGGAGGGTCGAAGGTACCGCCGAAGATAACCAGATTGTTTAACATATGCTTCCCTGACACAACGCCAGGGCCACTTTTTCCAGTCCATGCCAGATCGCAACACTCTGACTTGACTTAATCTGTTCATCAAGTTGCTGGCAAGCGTTCAATAACGCCTGCAATTTTTCAAGAGGCAAACGTGCGAGAGTGGTTTCATAGGAACGTGCACTTTGAGGCCAGATTTTCAATTGGCTGCAGGCGGTGGCCAAAGGCATGGACTTGCACAATTGATCCAGTTGAACCAGCAGACGTACTTCCTGGCTTAACAACCATAATATCAACGTTGGCTCGGTTTTATTCTGGCATGCCAGGCGTAACAGGTGAACAGCTTTTTCAGAGCGTCCTGCAAGGCATGCATCAGCCAGTTCATAGAGTTGATAGTCGCATTGATCGCTAAGATGTTCCATGACCATGTCTGCGGTTAACAACGCGTCTTTATTATTTGTCAGTTGCAGTTTTTCAATGACTTGTGCGCAGGCCAGCATATTACCCTGGGTGTAGCGATGAATCAGTGCTGGAACCTGGGCTTCATGACGAAAGTCATGCGCTTGCAGCCGGGCTGTGATCCAGCGTTGCAGCTCATTTGCAGAAAGTGGGTAGGCTTGTACCAGTAGTGTGTGTTCGTTATTTGCCAGTGGTTGTAGTTGTTTGACCGGGATATTGGGAGCACGCAGGATAATCAGACAGCGAGAGTTGATCTTTTGCATGTATGACTGCAGTATTTTCTTTCCAGCTGCTTCAATTGATTTTTTATCGCAACGTGCATCAATCAATACAAACTCGGTAAACAGGGAATAGCTGTTAGCCTCATCAAGCAATAGCTCCCAGTCTGACGGGCCGTTTAAATGGATGGTTTTTTCATCGCACTCTCCGCGGTGACGCCATTTTTTTTTGATGGTGATGGCGGTGTCGTTCAGCAGATAGTGATCTTGACCGGTTAAAATATATAGTGCATGCAGCTTGCTTCGCAAAGTTTGGGTAATGGCTTGCGATTTAATGTTCATGCGCGCGACTCAATCGTTCAATAATCTGGTTGACAGCATCACGTCTCAGGTCGTTTTTGGTGTGTTCTTCTTCATTGCTTGAACCTAGAATCCGGTCGCTGTTAATGGTAATTTGACGGGATACAACTACCTGACTGTCAGGTATGATGTCTTTGCCTTTTGCTTGTTGCAGTTTGAACTTGACAGTATATATCAGCTGGTATTGGCGTGGCGTGGTGCTGGAACTGATGCTGCTGATTTGCTGTTGGAAATGGTCTTCTTCAATAATTAACCAGTAACTGGCTGTGGCTGCATCGGGACAAACCTGAATATTCCATGTTTTCAGCTGATCACTCAACAAGGGTCCAAGATCACGATTGGCGTTTTGAACAATGATGCTTGTATTATTCAACCAGCGTGGCATGTTGCACATGCCACGCAGATGAAAACCGCAGCTGGTCAGAAGCAGGAGCAGCAGACAACCTGCACTTGATAATTGCCAGTTTGATTTCACTCGTCAACAACCAGGTTAATCAGTTGACGGTGCGGAATGACAATCGGTTTTTTAATGGTTTTTCCAACAAGGAAACGGGCGGCATGTTCAGATGCCATGGCTATCAAGGTTTCATTGGGTGTATCAACGGCTGCTGTAAACTGCGCCCTTAATTTACCATTTATCTGGACAACAAAGTCGGCTTCATCTACTTTTAGCGCGTTTTTGTCGAACTTGGGCCAGGGAGCATCAATAATGGCTTTTTCAAACCCCAGTTGCTGCCAGAGAGCATGACAAATATGTGGAGTAATGGGAGCCAGCAGACGTAGCAGAAAACTGATGCCGGAATGAAGGAAAAACTTGTCATCTTCCGTCTCGATCGTGTATGCAGACAGTTCATTGAACATTTTCATGCACCCGGATACCACCGTGTTAAACTGCTGGCGTTCATAGTCCTGTGTCGCTTGCATCAGGATTTGGTGTACAGCCAAGCGAGCCTTTTTCAGACGACTGTCACAGTTTTGCCAGTTTACCGGACTGTTTCCTTCCAGCCAGGATGCATTAATATCCAGGCAAATGGTTTCATATTGACAGGCAAATGCCCATAGTCGTTTGAGGAATCGATGAGCACCCTCAACAGCAGCATCTGACCACTCCAGTGATTGTTCAGGAGGGGCGGCAAACATGATAAACAAACGTGCAGTATCTGCGCCATAGGTATCAATTAAATGGTTGGGGTCAACAATATTTCCGACAGACTTGGACATCTTGTGCCCATCCTTTAACACCATTCCCTGTCCCAGTAATGCCTTGAACGGTTCATCAGAATTAACCAGACCCTCATCGCGCATGAGTTTGTGGAAAAACCGCGCATACAATAAATGCATGACAGCATGTTCAATGCCGCCTACGTACTGATCAACCGGAGTCCAGTATTTCGCGCGATCATCCAGCATGACATTTTGCTGGCCTTTGCAAGCGAAGCGTGCGTAGTACCAGGATGATTCGACAAAGGTGTCAAACGTGTCCGATTCACGGGTGGCGTCCTGTCCGCATTTTGGGCAGGTGGTGTGAATAAATTCATGGCATTGTGCCAGCGGTGAGCCGTTACCCGTTAATTCGACATGTTCAGGCAAGACTACGGGTAATTGATCGTCCGGGACGGGTACAATGCCGCATTCTTCACAAATAATCATCGGAATGGGCGTGCCCCAGTAGCGCTGGCGAGAAACACCCCAGTCACGTAACCGATAGTTTACAGTTGCTTTCCCGGCATCCTGTGATTCAAGATGACTGGTAATGGCCTTCCTGGCATCAGTGGAGGAGAGTCCGTCAAACTGGCCGGAGTGAATCAGGGTGCCTTCGCCGGTGTAAGCTGATTTTGAAAAGTCATGTGATTGGCTGTTAGCGGGTTTAATGACTTGTTGCTGCGGTAAATTGTATTTTCCGGCAAACTCCCAATCGCGTTGATCGTGCGCTGGAACAGACATGACCGCGCCTGAACCATATTGCATCAAAACAAAGTTTGCGATCCAGACAGGAATATCAGCGCCGGTAACAGGATGGATAGCCTTGATGCCGGTATCAATTCCGCGTTTCTCCATGGTTGCAAGTTCTGCTTCGGCCATGCGTACACCCTGACAGCTGTCAAGAAACGTTTGTACGTTTGCATTATTTTGAGCAGCCAGTTTTGCAAGAGGATGATCAGGAGCCACAGCAAGGTATGTTGCGCCCATCAATGTATCAGGGCGGGTCGTGTAGATTTTAAGACGTTTGGGAAAATCGTGGACTTTAAAATAAATTTCGCTGCCTTCAGATCGGCC
>CAZDYY010000005.1:0-19788 GCA_964509745.1 uncultured Legionella sp.
TATCACCTGAACTTGTTGAAGTGAAGTTATTACCCGCAGAAACATCTGAGGCAAAAGATGTGTAATTCGTTATCGAATCCAAATGCTTTATCTTGGTATTGTAAAACTGGCTGTTCTGACCCATCACATCTTCCGCACCCTTCTTCAAACTATCACTACCGCTGTGAATCGCCACCTGACGTAAAACAATTCCCGGTAAAGTCATGCTGATAAAAGTAATGCCTGCCGAAGTTAAAGCAGTAACACCCTTCGCCCAGCCATGAAACGATGTTGACCTTTGTGCATAGTTATATTGTTGCAACACCGCATCTTGGAATATCGTATCAACAGCATTGGTGTTAGTATCATTGTTTGCATGCATCTTACTTCCTTGAACCAACAAAATTCCGCCAACATCAATATTAATATTATCAGCATTAACCTCAGATTCTGCAGCGGTTTCCTTATAACTTGCACTCATAGATTTAGTAGTCTTAACACTGCCTTTTTTAACTGATTCAGTCTGGTTAAAAGTTGAATTAACCGCATTTCCAATAATCAGATTTGCACCAACAGTGGCGCTTAAATCGGAAGTAACGTCAATATTGCTGCCAATGATGGAAGTATTGTTGCCGGATAAAATATCTAAATCGCCACCGGCAGAAATCTCACTGCTTAAATTATTAGTAGTATCAATTGTTCTCGTCCAACGATTCTTTCTTCTGCCACCAGACGTTACAGAGCGATCGCGCAGTGCAGCGCTAGAGATGTTGATATTGCCGTTAGTGGCTTCCAGATATGAGCTGCCGGTTGATGTGATGTTTGAGCCGATGTTGTTGAGGTTATTGCCGGCAACTAGAACTAAATCGCCGCCGGAAGTGATGTTGCCTTGGGATAGCAAGGTTGAAGTGATGTGATTGGCGTTGGAGTTCTGCATGTTGGTGTCGCTTGCTGATATTCCGTTATCGTTGAGGGTTGTGTTGGTGAAGTCAGAAGCAGTTTGGTTTTGGTTTAGGCCGGAGCTGTAGCTGTTTGTTCCATTGATGTTATATTGAACTAAGGCTTTGTTGGTGATGTTATTGTCGGCAGTCAGATAAACTAAACTTCCGCCACTTATTGTAGCACCAATATTGGTGATGTTGCCGCCTTTGTAACCATTATTGCATCCATCATCACTGCCGCTGCAGGCCGTCTTGATAGCGTTGATGGAAACAATATTTCCCGCTTCAATCTTAGTCTCATTTAGCGAACCAGTTGCGCTGTAGCCGTCAGGCGTAAGCGAAGCAATGTTGTTAATATTATTAGCCTCCATCACCACATTATCTGAGGCAGAAACTGTGAAGTTAGAGTTGTTGATGTTATCCGTGGCCGTCATGAAGATACTGCCGCCGCTGTTGGTGTAATTATTGGCAATGTTAATGCTTCCCGCTGAATTAAGCTCAATGTCACTGCCTGAGTTAAAAGTTAACGCCGATCGCGCAGTTTGTGCATCGTCTTTGATTGAGCTGGCTGCAAATAATAATCCGCCGCTATTCGCAGAATTTAATGACGGGATTGAGGAACTTAGAGTTGTCAATTTTAAGTTCTTGTCGTTGGCGATAGTGATGTCAGAGGCAGAAGAAAGATAGCTTGTGCCGCCGGAACTTAAATAAGTGTTTTGTAAGTTAATGCCGGAAGAAATTGAAAGCGGTGAGTTAGCAGTGTTAAGAGAAGCTGAACTGCTGCCAGTGGAACTGATAGTTGGCGCTGATACATTATTAGCCATAATCCTTAAATCATTGCCAGCTTTGATCTTGGCAATGTCAGAAATAGCAGTTATGCCCAAAGTGCCGGAACTGCTGCTCAACGAACCAATATTCAAAGTTAAATCATTACCGGCAATAATTGAGCCACTGTTAAACAAATCGGCAGTTGGAGCATTAATAGTTAAATCTTCTTTGGCAAAAATTGTTGAGTTGGAAGCAAGGGCCGACTCAGAACCCAGCAAACGCTTTCTGGTGTTGGTGGAGAGATAAATCTTAGGCGCCATAACATTGATGCCGTTAACTTTTGTCATCTCGAAAGTAACAATATCTTTGCTTAGTGAATTGGCCTGTGCAGTCGTTAATCCATTCAGAGCCACCTCTTCAGCATTTAAACCCAAAGCGGTAAACTCGGCCATGGCATTGTCAAAAAGTTCTTTGATTTGTTGGCTAGAATCAGTGGTTGTTTGGGACAGTAAAATTGAATCATTGGTCAAAGTTCGCAGCTGATCCAAAATCAATTTACTTTCCACAAAAGAGTCGCCCAGCATGCGCATATTGCTGTTGCGCGTCACACGATCAATCTCCGCCAAAACTGATTTATTGGTTAATCCAAAGAGTTTGAAATAATAATCTGAGCCAAAGAATTTTGCAGCATCAGTAAATTGACTGCGTGCTTCAACCAGCGGTTTGGTTGAGGCAGCATCGAGATTTATTTTGTAACTGCCAGAGAGAATTTGTTTGACGCTATCGTAACTGTGATCGCCACTGCTCACTTCTTGCCCGGATTCTGTCGAGTTATTGCTGCCAATCGCCTGAGCTATTTCCGATAGATCAACATTTATAACGCCAGTTTGGCCCAGTGTGTAGATGTCAATGCCGTTAATTTTAGTGGATTTAAATTGCTTGTCGATCGCACTGTTATTGGAACCATTGGTGATAGTGCTGCCGTTAAGAAGATCAACTCTTGAAGTTCCATTTTGAGTAATGGTTAGTGAAGTTCCTGCTTTAATGAAAGCTTTGTAAGTGGTATAAAAATCTGAGCCTTCTAAATAATTTACCCAATATTTATTACAGTCACTGTAATCTCCCTCACAGCTACCACCGTAGGAATCACTAAAGAAAATTCCGGGAAGAATTTTAGCGTTATTCTTAAAGTCTGTATAAAATGAAATGGTAGTTCTTTCTTTACTCAAAAGATTTGCTACATCGTTGTTAAAAATGTCACTTTGAATGATCAAATCTTTTCCAGAATAAATGGTTCTGTCATCGTTACTTTCTATTCTCTTAGCAGCATAAGCATAATTTGTGCCGTTGTTAATATTCCTGCCTAAAGAAACCCAATCAAACAAATTGTGATTCGCAAGAAAAGTTTCGGTTGGTAAGCGATATTCGCCATATTGACACCATTCTTTGCTCGAATCACAAACGCGGTAAGTTTCATCCCAAACTGGTTCTAATGTCACAACTCCATCTTTTCTGCCATTGTAAAAGCTGGTTGCCTTGATGGTTAAATCACCTGAGTAAGTTTCGATATTTCCAGAGAAATTTTGGAAGGAGGCGGTTTTGTTGATAGCGGTATCAGTTGAAGTGTTTTTTTGAATGGTGAGATTTCTTTCCGCATAGATAGCTGCCTGACTATTTACAAAATTATTCGCCACATAAAAATTGATGTTATTGCCGCTCCAGATATAGGCGCTTTTATTATTATTGAGATCGCTGCTGACGTTGAAAGTAAGATCATGAGCGACCGAGATTTCGCCGTTATTATTCAAATTATTAACATTAAAAATGGCGTTGTTGTTGGAGGTGAGCAGCGAGCTGGCTATGGTTGCGCCGCTAACGTTGGTTTTGTTATTATTGTTGAAAGCTCCATTTAAGGCGTTGATGGTCAAAGTATTATTGCCGCCAATAATTTTTCCTGAAGCATAGTTGTTAATATCGCCATCGCTTGTGTTTAAAGTGAGATCGGTTGTGGCTGATATGGTGGCGTAGTTATTGATGTTATTTTTGGCAGTGAAATTGATGTAAGAACCGGCAGCCAGAAGCACATTTTCATTGAGGGAATCGTTACCCACATAACCATTGATAATATTTCCGCTATCCTGAGCTGAAGCGTCTGTTGCTGTAGCATTAAATTTGATAAAATCGTTGCTGATAATCTGCCCCAGATTGACTAACTTATTGGCAGTAATGTCCAAACTATGGGCTTGAATATTGCCGCTGTTGAGAAAGTTGCTGTTGGTAAAATTGGCACTTTGCGCAGTAAGTTTGTTGCCTGATTGCAACAGGCCGGAATTATCAACTTGATCTGCAGCGATGATGTCAAAATTTGTTGCAGCTTTTATTGTATCGCGATTGGTCAAATTGGTCAGATCCAGTTTAAGAGAAGTGTTGGATTGAATTTTGGCATCCAAGCCATCATCCGTTTCTATATCTTTATCTTCGCCATTAATCAGGCTGAAAGCATAAATGGTCAGAATATCGCCGCTGCTGATTTCGCTATAGTTTGAAAGAACTGCTTGGCCTTTAACGTCAATAGTCGCTTCTGATTTGATGGCGCCGTAATTTTTTAAAATATTAGCAACTTCACTGTCAGAATTTGTGCCTAAAGCAAGATCCAAAGTGAGAGCGGATTTGCTGATAATCTCGGCAGTTTTTTGATTAATAATATTAGGCGTGGTGATGTTTAAAGTGTTATTGGCGATGATCCAACCGGAGTTATCCAAAAATGAATTGGCTGTTATGGTTCCAGAGGCATTAAAGAAAATGACGGCGTCTTTTTGGTTGGTAACTGCTTTAATATTTAACTTGCTGTTCTCACCAAAAAACTTGATGGCGCCAGAGTTATTTAGCGCGCTTGCTGCGATCTCGGCATATTTGAGTGATTGTATAACGCCGTTATTTTTGATGTGGTTGGTGATCAAAGATTGGTCATAATCTGTTTCTGAATTGTAAGTTGGGCTGTGAACGATTTTTAAATTGGCGGTGGAGAGAATGTTGCCCGAATTGTCCAAATCTGCGGTGAAAATTTTCAGGTCAGAAGCAGAACTTAGCTGCCCATAGTTTGTAATCTGATTTGAGACATTAAGTGTCAAAGAATTTTGTAGTGAGGCGATTGCCGCCACATCGTTGCTTTGAGAGCCGTTGGTTAAAGAATTGGCGCTAATAATAATGTCGGAGTTGGAAAGAATTTGGTTTGAGTTGTTGATCTCAGAATCGCCAGTGATGGTGAGATTATTTTGTGCCGAGATTGCGCCGGAGTTTTGGAGTGATGCGGCGATATTTAAAGTGAGTGTGGCATCGGAATAAATAGTGGCGATAGTGTTCAACAAAGGATCAGAGGCGTTGTTGAGATTTGTTGTGGAGATATTGATGCTGTCCTGACCATAAATATAACCGAAATTATTGACGCTGGTTGTGGAGTTGGGCGTGAGATTGGAAATGGTCAGATTTAAAGCGCTGATCTCGCCGGAGTTTTCTAACTTTTGGCCGTTAAATATTTCGAGCTCATGTGCTATAAGCGACCCGGAATTGTAAAACTCATTGGCTGTGATGGCCAGATGTGGTGTGGAAATTGTGGCTGAAACATCAAGCGATTTAATGGCAGCGTTTGACTTTAGATCAACATTATTTCCGGCAGCAATTTTTGTGTAATAAACATCACCATTGGCATCAATATTTACCGTGGACGAGGCCAATATTTCGCTTTCCATTTTAACGCCAACGCCTTCTTTGGTGGCAATTAAATAAATATTGCCGGCTTGGATTTTAGCTAAGCTTGAGGCGTCAATAGCAAAGACCGGCGCGGTTGGAGCGGTTGGAGCACTTGAGCTGTTGCTTGGAGTTATGGTTTTATCAGTATAATCATATCTGCCCTCGCCGCTTTTGATTGTAACTGAGGTAGCGTCACTGCCATAAATTGAGGCCAGCAGTTTTATTGAAGATGCTACAATCTCACTTGAAGTTGTACTAGTCACATCAAGACCCAGACCATCAATAGTGATTAAAGGCACGTAAAGATTTGGATTAGCTTGTTCTTTTAAATTAAAACCCAGCTGGCCCGAAGCATCGAAATTGCTTGATCCAGCAACCATCAAAAGCCGCGACGTATTAATAAAACCGCAGCCAGCACAAGTGATGCCATTGGGATTGGCCAAAATTAAATCGGCTTTGGTGCCGGCAATTTCGCCATAACCGAGCAATTTTGAAACATTACCGGAAGTAACTTCGTTGAGAATTATTTTAGCAGAACCAGAAGAAGTGAGATTTTGATTGGCAGTGACCAAGCCACCAATCTGTGTTGCAGTGACCGCATTTACACCACTTCCAGCCGCAATCTCAGCAGCATTCTGTCCGGAAAAGTTATTAATAATCTGACCCGATTGATTAATGTTATAATCACTAAACTTATTGTGCGAAAGGCCGGAAGCATTGGGCGCAGCAATGTTCACCTGATCAATGCCAGAAGCAGTTTTAGTAACCTGCGTATTAGTTGAACCATCAACAACAATCGGCAAATCAGCAGCCTGAGACGTCGACACAAACACAAAAAGCAACTGCTCCACCACTAACGAAACAACAGCCAGCTGCAACAAAGCTCTTTGAGCCAGTTTTAGAAACTGACGACAGACTCTGGGTAATTTAAAAAGTTGAAGGGATAAAAATGGTGACAGCGTTGACATATACTTTGTGGTGACAAGTTAGGGCAAATATGAAATATGGGGAAAACCAGAAAAACTTTTGTAACACTAATCTTTTAACTTCGATCCCAAACATTAAAAAATAATATTCTTTTTGGGCAACAGAAAAAGTCACTTCTTTTTCAGAATTAGATTTCCTGTAACTCGCTTAAATCCTCCGTCACGCAGGGCGTGACACCTCCTTTTTCAAAGGAGGTTTTACAACCCAGTTCCCTCCTTTGAAAAAGGAGGTGGCGCAAAGCGCCGGAGGATTTAAGTGAGTTACAGGAAAATTTTTGTTTTCCATAAACCTCATTCGTTGTTAATAACAAAGGATTAGAACAGGCGATAAATAAGTATTGTGAAGAAATATTTACCATAAACAATATTTCTCCCCGCAACAAAATTAGGTGCCGGGCACTTCTTTATCATTAATCAATGCCCAGCTTCCTTACTCACCTGCTCTTTCCCCGCAAAATTAATCTGGTTTTTTTAAGCATTTTTCTTTTTGCCATCGCCATTGGAATGAATGCTGTCACCTTTCCGGCGGTGTTGAATAAAAACGGTATCAGTGCTGCTGGAATTGGTCTGGCTTTTACTTTAGATTGTCTGGGCGGCATTTTGATGTCGTTTTTTTTGAGTTTTGTTGTCGCCAAATTACGCCTGATGAAAACGTTGGCGATTAGCTCTCTTAGCTATGCGGTGGCAATATTGATCATTTATTTTTATCAAAGTTTTCAGCTGTGGGCGCTGCTCGCTTTTTTGATGGGTAACTTGTGGTTTATGTATGTGATTACGCGTCAATCGTGGCTCAACATGTTTTTCAGCACGGAACAGCGCGGGGTTGGTTTGGGAATTTTTAGCATGATGATCTCCATCGGCATTGCTCTTGGGCCTGTGATTGTAAGGTTCAGCGGTGCTGAAAGTTATTTATCTTTTGTGATTGCCGCCATTTTCACTATCTTATCTTTCTTATGTTTGCGTTCTTTAAAACACGAGGCAGATCCACATCTGAACTCCGATCGCATCGCGCTGCGAGAATTTTTTAAAACTGATCCGGCTAATTTTTTAGCGCGCTTTTTTTTAGAATTTCAAAACTACATATTGCTCACCTTTACGGTAATTTTTGGAGCCAAAATCGGCATGGCTTACGAGGCGGCTGGCCTTTTAATCAGCAGCTATATGGCTAGTGGCTTTTTTGATATTGTGGTGGGATTTATCTTGAAAAAAGTTAGTCCGCAAAAAATGATTAAAATTGGTTTTAGCGGCTGTTTTACGATTTTTTGTCTGATCATTTTTGTGCATGATTACAAATTTTTGCTCGGCGCTTATTTTTGTTTTGGGCTTTTTGTGGCCTGTGCTTATGTCTCAACATTCAAAATTTGTAATGACAGTTTTGCCAACGAAAGATTGGTTGCTGCCAATGCCACTTTTCAACTGGTTGGTTCAATCGGATCACTTTGCGGCAGCTTGATTGGCGGTATTTTGTTTAATATTTTTGGCGCTGTTGGATTTCCTCTGGCGATGATTTTTGCCGCTGGGGTTTATTTGTTATTTTTGCGCAGAACTAGAAATTCAAACTTCCCACAGCAATCTGAAACAACCCTCAATAAAAATTGAAGCAACTGCAAATAACTTGTTGCTTATTTTATCAGCGGCAACTTTGTTGCTCAAACAACACCACCAATGTTTTTTACATTGAAATATCATGATCACACAAATCACCGATCTTATGTTTTAATTTAAAACCATTACGTGTTTATGAAAAAAATTTCTCCGGCAATCTTAGCAGCTCTTTGTATTAACACCTCAATTTGCTCAACAGCTTTAGCTGACACTGGCAGTTCCACAAAATGGCCTACGTTTAGTAAATTCAACCTTGCCGATGATCCAGGAAAAACTGAAGGAAATTATTTCGGGGTGAATTTGTTGAGATCGAGTGTGAAGTTTCATGAAACTGGAACCAGAGATACTAGTACCACAACTTATGTTGGACCAAATTATTCGGACAGTAATTATGGTTTTGGTTTTTCATACAAATATGCTTTCAACTTCAATAACGTCTTTATCGCTCCCGGAGTGTTTTTTGAAAAGCCTAACGCCACTGCTAGAAGTTATACCTCTCCAAACTCAATGACCGTTAGAACTCGTTATGGTGCTGGGGTTGATCTGGGTTATGATGTTACTGACAGAATTGCACCTTATCTTACTGGTGGTTTTTCTGAAGTTGGTTATACAGCAACAAATTACACGAGTGTTGGTGGTAACAGACTTTCCGCAGTTAAACAAAACACCGTAATGGATTGGTATTATGGTGCTGGTATTAAAACCAAAGTTACTAAAGATTTTTCCATTGGCCTTGAATATAATATGCAAAGATTTGCGGCCAAAACTTCTGATCGTGATACTCAGAATTATAACGGCACCTACAAAACAAAATTAGATATTTTGAAATTAGGGGTTTTCTATAATTTTTAATAGATTTAAAACACCACACAGCCCGGTTTTAAATTCACCACAACACCCTAAAAGAGTTACCAGTGATTTCAGTGTTAGATAATTTTTTTTCGCAGCAACAATATTCCTCAGCAACAATCAGATTTTTTGACAGCAAAAAACGCCGTACTCATCCGCTAAAATCCATAGCCTTTTTGTTAGAGATAAAAGATTCTTTAGAGCAAAATTTAAGCTCCATAAAATCCCTAACTCCTATCAAATCCGGTAATTGCTTTAGTTAAATATGAAACCTCTGATTCTTCTCGCCGCTGCTACCTCACAAGTTAAGTCACAAATAAATGCACCGCATCCATTCAACCAAAATCCATTAGTCAACACCACCAACTCCCTACAAAACCCCTTACTGCACAGTCATTTTGTAGGTTACAATGCCACTCTGCCTCAACAATTAAGCGCCGTTGATCAATTTTTAAATGAATCAGCCTATCAAAATTTTACACAAGATGTTGTACCATTGGAAGACAGATCGGGCTGGATTAATGTTACCATCAGCGTTAATGACACCGACTCCGAAACAACAGAAAACCTTTTATCAAAGGAACAAACTCGCCGTAAAAGAGATCATTTTATTGAAGATATATCAAATGAACCAGAGATAATCGATAATCTAGAAAGCGAGGATATCTTTTTACCAGCAGAAGAACAATATCACATTAAACGTGATCATTCAGAGGATAGTGATCTTTTGGACTCTGAGGATCTTGATTATGAAGAATATTTTGATGATGACGGCAAATTAAAAAGAAGAAAATTACCAGATTTTGACGACTTTGTCGCGACCTCAAAACCATCAGCAAAACCAACTGCCAAACCATCGGCAAATCCAACTATAATACCAACTCCGGTTCCTACACTTCCACCAACTATAGCTCCAACTCCGGCGCCAAGTATTATGCCAAGCCCAGCTCCGTCTTCGCAACCATCGTCACACCCTTCAAATCAGCCATCAAGTCAACCATCTTCGCATCCTTCTGGACAACCTTCATCACAGCCATCAGGTCAGCCATCACAGCAACCATCACAGCAACCATCAAATCAACCAAGCAGACAACCAACCGCGCGACCATCACAGCAGCCAAGCAGCAAACCATCTGCTCAACCAAGCCACCAGCCTAACAGCCGACCTTCGGCAATGCCAAGCACACAACCAACCTCAATTCCGTCTTTACAACCATCAACTCAGCCATCTGGGCAACCATCAACCCAACCGTCACAACAACCATCAACCCAACCATCAGAGCAACCATCAACTCAGCCTTCATCACAGCCATCAACTCAACCAATTTCTGATCCAACCACACAGCCAACTGTGCAACCATCTGTATTGCCAACTAATTTACCTACCGCTCAGCCAACCGTTTGGCCAAGTGGACAACCAACTTTACAACCATCAACTCAGCCTTCATCACAGCCATCAACTCAGCCGTCGACTCAACCAATTTCTGATCCAACCACACAACCAACCACACAGCCAACTGTACAACCATCGGCACTGCCAACTAATTTGCCCACTTCCCAGCCAACCGTTTGGCCAAGTGGACAACCAACCACACAACCATCACAACAGCCCTCAACACAACCAAGTTCTGGACCTTCTTCACAACCATCACAACAACCATCACAACAACCATCAAATCAACCAACGGCAAAACCTAGTGTAAAACCAACTGCCAACCCGTCAGCAGCGCCAGCATCACGCCCAACTTCAAAGCCAACTTCAAAACCATCGGCTGTTCCTTCAACTCAACCAACATCACACCCGTCATATCAACCAACAGTACAGCCATCTTCAGAACCAAGTTCTCAACCATCAAATCAACCAAGTTCTCAGCCATCGGGACAACCAACTGGAAAACCATCAATTCAACCGACAGCAAGACCTTCAAGAATACCAACCACTCAACCATCGCGACAACCAACTTCTGAACCATCAGCACAACCAAGCGCTGATCCATCAACTCAACCATCTAGCCAACCATCGAAACATCCATCAACTCAACCGTCCGCACAACCGAGCACACAGCCAACAGTATTACCATCACGCCAACCAACCGTTGCACCATCAACACAACCAAGTGGTGACCCAACAGCACAACCATCTATTCAACCAAGCGCACAACCTGCTGCTTTACCAACTGGACAACCATCTGTTAGCCCAACTGGGCAGCCAACTCTTGGACCGACCACGCAACCAAGCGCTGTGCCATCCAGCCAACCATCAGTAGTTCCAAGCAGATTGCCTACAGCAATACCGACTGGGCAGCCGGTGCCAATGCCAACATCACAGCCAAGTGCTGCACCAAGTGTTTCTCCAAGTTCTGATCCGTCAGTGCAGCCATCAAGGCAGCCAAATAGTACTCCATCATCACAACCATCAACGCAACCATCTGCAAAACCACAAGCATTCCCCACTGCTTTGCCAACCCCAAAACCAACTCCACTACCAACCCCAAAACCAACACAAAATCCAACTGTTGCACCAACTACAGCACAACCATCGCCAAACAATTCAACTGTTGTAATCAACAACCACAAAACAGTCACAGATACAACATCGCCAATTATTACTGGCCTTGGCGCAGCCGGAGGCCTATTAGCAGGAGCTTTATTCACCTATCTTGGTATTAAAGAATACAATAAACGCTTCAACAAAGTGGCTCCGAATGCTGATAAAAGATCTAGCACCACAGAAACAGCGAGTAACTCTTCGGAAGAATCAGGAAAAACATCCCTCCTCCCAGCTAAAGAAATTGTCTTACATGATGCTGCCAGAAATCTGGTGATCCGGTTTCACAATAAAGAGCAGTTTGAGTTTTACGGCCAACATATGCGTTACCGCGACGAAATGTTGCAGAGCATCAAAGCAGCTAATTCAGAACAAGGAGCATGGCTGGAAGAATATTTAGTCAACGTTGAAAAAGAATCAAAGTTGGGTAATGCTGCCACTTTGGTGAATGACCAAGAATCAAGAGAACGCGTACAAGCTATTTTTGCTTTAATAGAACTTGATCAAGAACAGAAAACCAAATTTAACGATTTTTTAAATGCCTTGGCTGATCCTGAACAAGGCACCAGCTTTTACACCAGAAATTACGGGTCTCCGCCTCCACAGATTGTCAGCAACGAGAATGGCTTCGATATCAATAAAGAAGGTGAATTATTTTTATTTGAGAATTTTGAAATTGTTGAGAGAAAGCAAAAGAAAAAGAAAAAGGGCGAAAAGAATAAAGATGACGCAAATACACCAAAAAACCGCATTATTTTAAACAAGAAATTTGATCTCACCTATGATACAACTCATGTTGAGGAATATTACGAACTTGACAGCAATAATAATTTAACAGCAAAACCCGATCCGATTTATCTGTTGGATAAAGAAGGAAATTTGCTCATCTTTAAAAATGATGAGCAAGTTGCAAAATATCTGGAGTTTCTACGATATCAATCAACCATAGAAGATAGTCTGCGCAAAGCTGATGTTGAAAGAGACCTGGTTAATGAGCTGAGAAATTATCTAACTGAGTTAAAATCTGCCACCGGTCCGCTTGATGCTGAAAAACTACAAAGTCTTTTTGAGGACAAAAGATTGGCAGAATTTGTCCAAGCTGCAACCATAGATGATAATGCTAAAGAACAATTTGCACATTTTATAGCTTACATCGCCAACCTTGATTCTGACGGTGTTTATTATCGTCAATATTTTGGCGACCAGCCACGGGTGATTAACAAAGACAGTGCCTCGTTTAGCACCAGCTTGGATGGTTGTATTTTTATCTACGAAAATCACCGCCTTTTTGATCCACAAAAATATCAAATCAGCGCTGAGCGCAACAGCGTAACTTATCTTGATGATAGCGGGCAAGAAATCAAAACCTCAGATTTTTGCATTGATAAAAATGGCAATGCTATAGTTTATAACACTAGCAAAGTACAGGGTTATAGCCGCATCAAAAATGATGATACGATCGAACTAGTTGATTATGAGCCAACGCAACCAGTGTTTTATTTGGATCAGCACAATGATCTGATCAAATTCAGCGATCCCAGCCATATGGATGCTTATTGCTCCATCGAAGATTTTATTAACAAGGCCAAAGATGAAGCTCAAAAACAAAATTCTGAGATTGACCTGAACTGGCTGACGAATTTCGATCAAGGAAATAATCACCCCAACGTTAGTGCTGAAGAAACACAACGCTTACAAAAACTGCTATCGGTTGTAAAAGGCGAGTTAAAGTTAAGCAGTTATTTTGAACAATATTGCCAAACCAGCGCCGAAATTCTTGAAAAAGAAAATAGCTATCATTTCAAAGATGGAAACCTGTTGCTTTATAGCAACTTCCGCAATCTTGATGCTACAGAACAACGCGAAGGCGGCTCTTCATTCATCAATGAAGAAGATGGCAAAGTGATATTGTTTGACACTGTAGTTGCAGAAGGTTTTTACCGCCGCGATAAATCTAACGCCGTGACCTTCGCAACCCATGCTGTTCCAGAACCGGTTTATATGCTCGATTTAAATAATCGTATGCTGAAATTTGACAGCCAGTCCTCTGTTGATGCCTATCAAAATTTTGCCTTTTACCAGCATAATTTTGTTGAGTTATTACGAGAAAAAGATGACTCGGCAGCAGATTGGTTAAAACAATATCTTGAACAAATCAAACAAGCCGCACCAAACAAAACAGAGGTTGATAACCTTGTGCAAGATGCAGCAGCTCTTACAAAACTTGATGAAATTTTCACCACCCTTGAGCTTGGCTATAACAATAAACAACATTTCCGCGATTTCTTAAAATTCAGCGGCGGCGTTATTGATGCCACTGCTTATTATCGCGAATATTACAGCAATCCGCCGCAACTTCTGGCCATAGAAAAAAATTATCACATTGCAGATGGCAATCTGATTTTGCATCAAGCTACATCAGATGGAGTAATTGAGAATATTTTTGCGCCAGGCTTTTACAAACAAAGCCTTGAGGATGGGTTGCAATATCAGGAAGTAAAACCGATCTATTTCTTGAATAATGACAATAAAATGATGCGTTTCCAAGGATCGCAACAATTTGAGCAATATAAAACATATCACAATTACGCTGCAAATTTGGTGCAATTTGTAAGAGAAATAGCGGGAAGTTATGATGCCGAACGGTTTGAAAATTTTATTGCCACCGCCAAAAACAAAGACAGCATACCATCTTTAGAAGAAAATCTGGAAATGGAAAATTTGTTAAAAACTCTGAACTTTAATCAAAATCAAACCACCCAGCTAAAAGAATTTTTACAATCTCTGCGCGATCCTCAAACAACTGAAGCACACTATAAAAAATATTACGGAGATTTGCCTGTTATCTTAAAAGAAAGCTCTGATTACGGAATCATCAACGGCAATCTTTTTCTCTATCAAAACTTCCGCGACCTTCCTGAAAACAGTAGCGAAGCTGATAAAAATTCACCGCGTTTTGTCGATAAAGACAGCAAAAAAGTGGTGCTCTATGACGCGATTGCCGAAAGCGGATTTTACTGCCAAGTTTCAAATGACCGAGTTGAATATCGAAATTATGTTGAACCAGAAAAGATCTATCTCGTTAACCAAAAACGTAATGAAGTTTATGAGTTAAAAGGTGCTGATGAGTTTGAAGCCTTTAAGAAATTTATCGTCACATCTCACGCTGCCAAAGAAGGTGTAACAGAAGAATTTTATCTCAATAATTTTGGAGAATTACCAAGACTTTTCAAACTGCCAACAGATTGCAGGATTGATGAAGAGAATAATTTGGTTATCAATGCGGATAATCGCGTAATAAGTAACTATTACGAACTTGATGAAAAATTAAGCACCAGATCTGTTACCTCAATGAGAAGGCGCCAAGTTACACAAGAAGATATTGGCAGCGCTTTGGCAGAACTTGCCGCACAAGCTAAAACTCAGCAACTACAATTCAAAGAGATCAATATTGAAGCTAAGGAAACTGTTGATCAGGCAACAGAAACTGATGCTGACAATATAAACAAGAAAGCTGGTGGCGCTAAGCAAAGAGGTTTACAAACTACATCTCCAGAACGTTTTAAATATCCTCTACGTATTGGTGCAACTAACGCTGGCGAAGATCGCGATAGAATAGAAACTTTTGATCCTTCAGGTGTTTATGAACACAGCTCTAGAGAGGCTCTAGCATTTCTTAAACATCTAGAATCAAAAGAATCTGATGCGCAAAATTCTGGATCAACACAGGAAACTAATTCTTCCATAAAGGTATTACCAGATACTACAGATCAGAAAAAACTAGAGATCACAAAAGTTTATACTCAGGGGAAAAACTCACCGAAAGGTTTGTCATCAAAAAATACCAACACCGCAACTGAACCTACTATCCCAGGAGCTGACAAACGCCCATCAACAGCCGGAGCTATAACTCACAGAATAACTCGACGCTCTACACTAGCGAGAAGGGATGGCGAAACAACAACTCCGAATCGCCCATCAACAGCAGGAACTCTCAGCTCTTCTTCAAAGGGAGGTAGCGCGGCACAAACTCCATTCAGCCCTACAACTAAAACGAACTTGAATTATCAACAAGAACAACAAACAACACCCAGGACACCAAACAGAAGACTGTTTAATTCATCACTAACTCGCCCTTCAGATATATTACAAGCCGCGGCAGCTATTTCTCGTTCATTCGACGCAGCAGAAACTGACTCTAAGGAAGTGGATCAAACACGAGTATCTCGTTCATTCGATGCAGCAGAAACCGCTTCTCATAAGGTAGATAAAAAACTAACGGTGCCATCAATTCACTTTGTATCGCCAAAACTCTCAGTTTCTGCAGTACAAAGCGTCTCTAGAGAAGCAGATACAAAACCAACAGTACAACAACGACCAACTTCATCACCAAAAGGTCGACCAACTTCTGCTCAAAATAATCGTTTAACTAATAGAGCTACTAAAGATCAAACCGCTACTAACTCTGAAACTACTTTCACAGCAGATACAAAACCAGTATCAGCTTCTTCACCAAAAGGTCAGCCACCTTCTGCCAGAAACTACAGCCCACGTCATCTTCGTTTATCAAACAAAACAGCCACTGAAGCCGCGTCCGATAATAAATCTGAAACTGTTGTGCCAAGGGCAGAACATAAAAGCTTTTTAAAAAAATCAGAAAATCCCGCTTCATTAAAAGCTAAAGAATCAATCGCAGCTGAGCAAAAATTTGATGCAGCAATCGCCAAATTTTCCGCTACTGCTCCGGCTTCTAGTCATGTTGTTGATCCTAATAACCCATTTGCCCGTGACGGATTTACACGCCCTACAACTGCTACTCCGTTACGTCGTTTAACCGGAAGAAATGGCGATGTCAGAACTTCTGATTATCAAGCTAGAGTTAACGAAGCGGCAGAAGCTCAGGCCAAACGCCCTTCCACAGCAACAGCAACAACCAGAAAATCTGTCACCCCACTTTCAAAACCCAGAGAAAATGAAAAATAAGAAATTATGACAAAAAATTCACAAAAACTTCGCGATAAAAAAGCGCAGCACAAAATCCGTCTTGGCGTTAACATCGATCACGTTGCCACAATTCGCAACGCTCGCGGCGGAATTCATCCTGATCCGGTTGCAGCAGCCATTTTAGCACAAAAATCCGGCGCTGACGGCATCACCATTCACCTGCGCGAAGATCGTCGCCACATTCGCGATGAAGATTTAAAACGTCTGAAAAAAGAAATAAATTTGCCAATTAATTTGGAAATGGCAGCAACCCGGGAAATGTTGGAAATTGCTCTTAAAACCAAACCCCATGCCGTTTGTATCGTGCCTGAAAAAAGACAAGAAGTGACCACCGAAGGCGGACTTGATGTAATCAAAAATGAAAAAATTTTGCGCGAGATGATAAAAAAAATTCGCGCCAAAAAAATTCGCGTTTCACTTTTTGTTGATGCTAATGAAGCACAAATACACGCCGCCAAAAAAATTGGCGCCGATATTGTTGAATTGCACAGCGGCGAATTTTGTCATAAAAAAGGTAAAACGCGCCAAGTTGAATTTAAGAAGATCGCCAACTGCGCAAATCTGTGCCAAGAACTCGATCTTGAATGCCACGCCGGCCACGGCTTAAATTACGAAACCGCCAAACTAATCGCCCAAATCCCCCAAATTCGCGAGCTAAACATCGGCCATTTTATCATCGGCGAAGCCATATTTGACGGCCTTGAGAAGGTGATTAAAAAAATGTTGAAGGTGATAGGTTGATTACAGATTAAATATATACCAAATCTGATTTCAAATACCGAACTTTCTAAAAAAATTGAATCTATTGCAAAGGCAACAATGAGACTGTTGCAAATCACTTGCCGCGCAGCAATGCAACTAAAGGCAAACTTCACACGAAGTTTGAACTTTATGAGGTATATTTGGATGGCGTTTCCGCCATCCAAACCTGCTACACACGCCGTTTAGCAGTTGTGCGGGTGGTGGTGGATCGTTTACACCAAATAGGGAAAATGCATAATAACTTCCGTCCCTTTGTTTAATTCTGATTTAATCTCAATAATTCCATTCTGCGATTCGACAAGCTGCTTGACAATCGGCAACCCAAGTCCAAATGAGTCAACTTTCCCGGAATTAGGATTGGGAATGGTTTTATATTTTTGAAATGCCTCCTCAACTTCTTCCTGGGTCATTCCAAAGCCTTGATCAATAACTGAAATTTGCAGATATTCTTTGTTTTTTTTGCGAATGTTTTTGGCAACAACTTTTATCACCGTTTTTTCAGAACTATATTTGATCGCGTTAGAAATAAGATTTGCTAGAATTTGTTTCATTCTTTTTGGGTCTAGCCTAATGGTTAATCTCTCCTCAGAGATTTCAGTTTTTATAGAAATGTTACTCATCAACGAGTAGTCGTAATTTAACTTTACTGATCTTCTTATCAGGTTTGCGATATCGATTTCTTCACTCAAATTAATCGAAAAATTACCCGAGCTTTGAGAGTTTACTTCTAGAAGGTCATGCACAATTTCACTTAAGTCGTTTGCTGTATCATTAATATCTTTTATATAGTCAGCACGCTCAACATCTGAAACACTATAATTTTTCTCTTCTCGCAAAATTTGAGAAAGTCCTATAATAGCATTAAGCGGATTTTTTATTTCGTGTATTATTGCGTTAAGAAATTCCGATTGATCAAATCTTGATTTTCGAGCCACTGATATCTGCATACTTTATTGAAAATCGTAAATTATTAGTAATAATAAATAGTATTAATTACTAATAATTATTGATGCAATTACTTTTTTATATCTTTATTTTATTATTGTTTTTTGATCACGGGACATTATCCGTAATAACCATTAGCAATAAAATTACCATTTTGATTATGGCAAAAAAAAATACGTTGGCAGCTCTCCGGATAAAACAGGAAATGCAAGATAAGTCTTTAACTGGAACTGAATTAGCTTTGTTATCGGGAATACCATATTCCGCTATCGCAAATATTTTAGCTGGGAAAAGTAGTAAGATAGAAAAATTGGAAGCAGTTGCAAAAGCTTTAGGAAAACCATTGGTATATTTTGTGGATGCAGATTATAATAATGAAAAAAGCATCTCTAACAAAGATGATTATGATGGAGAGTTACATTACAAAGTGGTGAAGGTAATTAATGACTTATGTAAAAAGAAAAGCGTTCACCTTACCAAAGACAAGATGGATAAGTTAGTAAATTTTATATATCCGAGATTAAAGAAGGATGACCCGCAAGAATTGATTATATCTCAAACCGAAGCTCTTTTGAACTACGCTTTACAAAACTAATGGGAACGTCCCAAACTCCGTGTCAAATTCCATTTTAGGCTAAACCTAACTTCAGCCTACCTGTAAAAAATATATCCAATTGTCCTATAATTAAGCTCCAATTCGGAATTGGCATAACCCATTTTTTAGCAATATTTTTAATTACTAAAAAGATCAGTTTTTCCAAAGCGGCTTGGCTAGTAAAGGAACCCTTGGTTTTAGTAACTTTCCTAATCTGCCTGTGTAAACCTTCAACGGCATTGGTGGTATAAATCATTTTTCTGATTTCTGCGGGATATTTAAAATAACCAGAAAGATTGTGCCAATTATTATTCCAAGATTTTAAAACTAGTGGATATTTTTTACCCCATTTTTCTTCAAGCTCAAGTAGCTTTGATTCAGCCAGATCCTTGCTGTTTGCCTGATAAACTTCTTTTAAATCAACCATAAATTCTTTCTGATTTTTTGAAGCGATATACTTAAGAGAATTTCGAATTTGATGAATGATACAAAGTTGAATTTCTGTTTTTGGAAATATTGAATTTATTGCCTCTGGAAAGCCTTTAAGTCCATCAATGCAAGCAATTAAAATATCTTTAACGCCTCTATTCTGCAAATCAGTTAAAACACCGAGCCAGAAATTAGCTCCTTCAGATTCTGATAAATAAAGTCCTAAAACATCTTTTTGACCTTCCTGATTAATGCCTAGAACTGTGTAGAAAGCTTTGCTGACCACAGCATTACCTTCAGTACATTTAAAGTGCATGGCATCAAGAAAGATTATCGGATAAATCTCTTCCAATGGTCTATTTTGCCATGATTTTATTTTAGGTAATATTTTATCAGTTATTGCTGTTATTGATGATTTAGAAATTTCAATTCCGTAAATCTCCTGCATATGGCTGCTAATATCACGATAGCTCATACCAAGCCCATAAAGAGCTATTATTTTATTATCTAATTCTTCGGTTAAAACTGTCTGATTCTTCTTAACAATTTGAGGCTCAAAAGAAGAGTTACGATCTCTTCCTGACTTGAGCAACTCCCGCACTAATTTTTTCTAGATTCTCTAAAACA
>CAZDYY010000006.1:0-19377 GCA_964509745.1 uncultured Legionella sp.
AAGAATTCGATCGGAGCCGCTTTGTACTGGCAAATGTAAATGATTGGCAAGTTCGGGTACTTCGGCAAACGCATTGATCAGGTTATCGTTGAAGGCCAGTGGATGAGATGTGGTAAAGCGGATGCGATCAATCCCGTCAATGGCCGCAAGGTAATGGATCAGCAAGGCCAGATCAGCAATTTCTCCATTTTCCATTTTCCCCTGGTAATCATTGACATTCTGACCAAGTAAATTGATTTCGCGCACGCCCTGGGCGGCGAGCTGGAAACATTCTGCGAGTACGTCATCAAACGGACGGCTGATTTCTACTCCCCGGGTATAGGGAACAACACAATAACTGCAATATTTGCTGCAACCTTCCATGATAGATACAAATGCTACCGGGCCTTCCGCACGGGGTGCAGGAAGATGATCAAATTTTTCAATTTCCGGAAAGCTGATATCAACCACCGGCTTGTTTGAATCCATGCGCTCCTTGAGCATAGCAGGTAAGCGATGGAGCGTTTGTGGACCAAAGACCAGATCAACAAACGGTGAACGCTTGATGATGGACTCGCCTTCCTGGCTTGCAACACAGCCGCCAACGCCAATGATAACGTGCGGATTTTTCTTTTTGAACTCGCGCCACTGGCCGAGTTGCGAGAATACTTTTTCCTGGGCTTTTTCACGAATCGAGCAGGTGTTCAGCAAAATGACATCAGCGTCCTCGACCTGATCAGTTTTTTCCAGGCCATGGGATTCGCGCAAGACGTCTGCCATTTTTGATGAATCATATTCATTCATCTGGCAGCCATTGGTTTTGATATATAATTTTTTAGTCATGTTTAGTCCTGAAACCACATGCATCGTCCATCGCGTTGATCTGGACGATGCAGGCAGTTATTGTTTTTCTTTAATAAACGGAATTAAAGCCAATGAAATAACAATCATGATCGGCAGGCACGATAATGCATAAAGATAATTTTCAACTGAGTAGATGCGTACATTGTCAATTAGCGTACCATCCCAGCTTGCATCAAGCAGCACGCCGATGAAGGGCTGGCCAACGGCCCCGCCAATCATGTTGGCGGTATTCATAAAGCCCAGGGCTGCGCCACTGCAGTCTTTTGTATGCAAATTGTGCATCAGTGTAAAGGATGGCAAAAAGAAACTGGAGAAGACCCCGAAACAGAAAATTAATATGGATAACATCAATACCGGCAGATCGGGTATATACAGCACGCCGAGCAGAACCAGCAGGCTGCCCACAGAACTCATCCACAAAACTTTCTTATAGGAATTAAGTACACTCGTTAAAACACCGGACAATGGACTACCAACCACCCATCCAAAGAACATGATGGATACAATTCCCGCTGCAGCAGGTTTGTCAAAGCTGTATGCCTTCATCAGAAAGGGGACACCCCACAAACCGCCAAAAATGGAGTTTGATGCAAACATCAATCCACCATATATAGCTACCAGCCAGCTTTGCCGGCATTTAAACACTTTAATTAACCCGTGCAGCAGGGGCAGGGTTTGATCCTGAGCTCCATCAAGGCTGCTATCGGATAGATTACCCATGTGAGCAGGTGAATGGCGAACAACCGAGACAATCAGTACGGCCAGAATGATTCCGATCACTGCCAGAAACAGCATGGTATGTCGCCAGCCAATGTTATCAACCAGAATCGCCAGTGGCGTTTCACCGGTCATGCTTCCGAGCATGCCCATGGTCACCATGAGTCCAACCAGCAGGGAAAACTTTTTGACCGGAAACCATGTTGCCGCCAGTTTCATTGCACAGACTGCGGCAAATGCAGCGCCAAAGCCGATTAACAAACGTCCGGCCGCGATCATCATGACATTGCTGGCAGTGCCGAAAAGAATACATCCAATCGCGCATGACAAGGCAGCTCCGGTTAACAAAAACCGGACATTATAATTATCTACCAGTACACCAACCGGAATTTGCATGCTGGCGTAGGAGTAGAAAAAAAATGCAATAACACCACCAAGGGCCGCACTATTAATTGAAAATGCGTTCATCAGGTCCGGGACCATGACGCCAGGCGAGACCTGAATTACATTTTCATAAAGATAAAAAAGAGCAGCCAGAAACCAGATGACCCAGGGCAAGGACTTCGGCAATGTGCTGCCATTAGCAGCATTAGCAGGCGAATTGGTTTTTGAGGCGACTTCTTGCATATTAATTACTCATTTAAGACAGACAAAAATTAGCGCAATGATACCGCGAAGTGTAAAAAAATTCAAAGGTTACTTTTAAGGTTACTTTTAAACTCGACTTTATGAAATTTTACCGAATCCCCGCGGTCTTCGCCGCGGGGATTCGGCAGTGGGGATTTTTCATAAAGTCGAGTTAATCACACCCAGTCATTATCATTAATTTGTCAAACAAGCATGGGTGTCATAAAATTAAACACATGTAGATGTGTATTTCTTCGAGAGCTTGATATGTCTGTGGAATATGAAAGTGCTCATTCCATGGCGATGATGGAAGAAGCACTTGCAAATCAGCACATCAGAACAATATATTGTGACAACTTTTGTCGCGATACTAGGTATTGTGACAAATAAACACTATAATTAGCCTTAAAATACAGTATTGCGACAGTTTTTGTCGCAATATCAGGAGTAATTATGGCCCTACACCCCAAAAATGATCTCGAATCGCTGATTCTGAGCGTTGTAAATGAAAAAAAAGAGTTTAGTCTTCATGAGTTGGCCCATCAAGCAGGAATTACGATTGGTACATCGTCTGAACGTCGAGCTGTTCAACGCGTTGTTGCAAAGCTTGTCGCTCAGGGCGTTATCCTGGCAAAGGGTAACGCCCGGGCGAGAGTATATATTTCCGGCTCACCAGAAAAACCAGATTCAGAGCGTGTACCTCATCAAGTATTTGCAGGCATTCCACTATCTAAACAATCTACAGCGTTATTACAGTATGTTTTACAACCACTGCAGTTGAGAAAACCGGTGGGCTATAATCAGCATTTTTTAAACTCGTATACACCTGATCAAACGTTCTATCTAAGCCAGCCGCTTCTAGAGGAACTGCATTCGATTGGAAAGGTTGAGATTGTGGAGCGTGCCGGGGGTACCTATGCGAGGAATATTTTAAACCGATTGCTTATTGATCTATCCTGGAATTCCAGTCGGCTTGAGGGAAATACCTATTCTTTGCTGGAAACCAGGCGGCTCATTGAGCTGGGTGAAAATGTTGCAGGTAAAGATGTAGCGGAAGCTCAGATGATTCTTAATCATAAGGATGCCATCGAGTACATCGTTGAGTCTGCTCAGGACTCAACGATCAGTTCATATGAAGTCCGAAGCATCCATGCGCTGTTATCAGATAATCTTCTTGGGGACCCAGGCGCTTCGGGACGTGTGAGAGAACTGGTTGTCGGTATTTCCGGTACAACGTACCTTCCGCTGGAAAATCCACACGTATTAAAAGAATGTTTTGAGATTTTTATTAAAAAAATGAATTGCATCAGCGATCCCTTTGAACAGTCTTTTTTTGCATTGGTGCATTTATCATATATGCAAGCATTCGAAGATGTGAATAAAAGAACGGCTCGACTGGTCTCCAATATTCCATTAATTCGACAAAATCTCAATCCGTTATCTTTTACTGACGTTAATCAAACGGATTATGTGCAGGCACTATTGGGAATTTACGAAAAAAACGACGTCAGTTTATTGCGTGATCTTTACATCTGGGCATACAAGCGGTCAGCACATCGATATTCTGCATTACAGCAATCCCTCGTTGAACCCGATTTGTTTAAGATAAAGCACCGGCATGAAATTCAGATTATTATTCGGACCATTATTCTGGAAAAAGTAGCAGGACCAGAACTCGTCTCAACGATCAGACTTATGATTGATAGGTTATCACTGCCTGTTTCTGACGCGATTCGCTTGATGCAAATGATTGAAACAGAAGTGATGAGTTTGCATGATGGCAATATTGCGCGTTTCAAAATCAGGCCGAGTGAGTTTCAGGCCTGGAAAGAGAGACAGTAACCCTGAGACCGACCTTTTAATCACACCCTTTTAAACACCAGGGAATCCCTACCCTTGATAGATAGCCAGACGTGGGAATGGAATGTCAATTTTCTCATCAGCAAAACGTTTGATAATCTGTTCATGCAGATCACTGCGAATCAGATTCACGTCCGGAGTTTTGACCCATGCGAGTAATCTCATTTCAATCGATGAATCAGTGAAGGCATTGACGAGCACTTGAGGTACAGGTTTTGATAGCACACTGGCATTGCTTTTAGCCAAATCAAGCAGTACGGCCTTGACGTGTTCGATATTGGATGCATAGGCAACACCGACCAGAATTTCAATTCTTCGCGTTTTAAAATAGGTCATGTTTAAAATATCGGATTTTACAATCGTCTCATTAGGAATGCGTATGCGCATATTATCCAGCGTGAGAATTTTTGTAGACAATAAATCAATGGAATCTACCGTTCCCATGATATCTTTGACTTTAATAAAATCACCTACTTTAAAAGGTGATTCAAAAATCAGAAAAATGCCACTGACAAGGTTTGAAGCGGCTGTTTGGGATGCAAAGCTGATGGCGACAGTGAATACGCCCGCAGCGCCAAGCAAGACAGACATTTTAAAACCGAGATGCTGCAATGCTGAAATCGCAAAGATTAAAAACAGCATATAAAATATGATGCGTTTGGTTAACAATGCCTGGTGGCGTGAAAAGTGTTTGTTCACAGCTCGCTCGGCAAGGTTGCCCAGTTGTTTGGCGATAAAATATCCGCCAACAATCAGGACAAATGCATAACCGATAACTGTCCAGTCAATATTTTTCAGAATATCCATTGGTTGTTCCTTTTTTCCATCTAGAAGGTATATGTCTTTACCCGGACTATGGTGCCTGCCAGTCCCGGGTCTTTCTGATTGCACGGGTTATCATCAATTATCTCCAGCAGCGCGCACGTTTCATTATAAATTTCACGTGAGGGCGGCAGGGTAAGAAAGGCATCCATCATCATGCGGCAATATTTATTCAGGATAAAACGATTATCCTGGGTATCATTTAAATGCTTTATTGAAATACAAGCAACAACGCAATTGAAGTGATACTTGAGGGAATTATATTTTGCAGCGTCTGTAGCATAATCCATGATCGAGGTTAAAATATAATCTTCCAGCAGCGCCCGATCTGTTTCTTTAAAGATATCAATCGACAAACCTCTTCTCAGTCTTGCATACACCATTTCCCATGCCTGATGCCAATTTTTTTCATTAACCAGTCGGGAGAAATTGAACGACTCCAGGTTTTTGCGGGGTTCACTGAAAAAGGAGGTCGATATGGAGTGAGTTTCGAAAAAGCTTTTGGTGGGCTTTGATTTCACTGAACCTCCTTGTATGAAAGGATTAATATTGTACATAACAATATATATTTATTCAAATCTGGCGTTTCAGCTTAAATCGGCTGCATAAACGGACGTAAACTCAGTTTGGTATGGATGCGGTACTGGTATACAGCATAAAACGCAATAATGTTTTTCAGGTAGTTCCTGGTTTCGCGCCATGGCAGGGTCTCAATCCATATATCGGTTTCTTTCGGTGCGTGGTTTTTGATCCAGTAGTTCACTTGCCGGGGGCCGGCATTGTACGCTGCCATCATCAGTACCGGGTGACGGTGATACTGTTGGGCCAGTTGTTGCAGATAGGCGGTGCCAATGTTGATGTTTTTTCTTGGCAGGAATAACTGACGTTTATCCGTATAGGGAATGTTGGCGCGTTTGGCGACAACGTGCGCAGTGCCATGCATGATTTGCATTAACCCGTTGGCTCCTGCAGACGAGACGATGTCTTCATTAAATGCACTTTCCTGACGAATCACCGCATAAATTAATTCCCTGGGAATTTGATAATGGTAGGCGTTGATTTGCACGGAATCCTGATGGACCAGCGGAAAGCGTAAAGCCAGTTGATTGTTCAAGTCTTCATCATTGCTGAGATTGATGGCTTTGCCATACCAGCGCAAGTCATTGGCTACCCATGAAGCCAGGGTACTTTTATCGCTTTTGGGCAGTTCGCTGATAAAGTCATTGAGCAGTCTTGAGGCTTCCACGGTCTGGTGTGTCAAATAATACGATTTGATTTGATCAAGCACGGGTTTGTAAACCAGCAGTTTCATCGGGTTATTGATCACCGGTTCATTTTCGAAACTTGGGTATTTATTCAGCCTCAAACTGGCAAGAAAGCCGTAATAATTTCGTTTTTCTGCCAGTTGATGGTATAGCTCATCCGATCTGGTTTTGTCACCCAGTTTCTCAAGGGCCCGGGCCAGCCAGTATTGATTGCAAGGTTCATCCTTGTTTTTAGCCTGATTGACCAAAGACACGATCTTATGCCATTGCCGATGGAGCAGGGCGTGACGTATTTGCCACTCCAGAAGCACATCGTTATAAAAGGCTGGCTTTACTCTGGAAAACCATTGTTCCGCATCAGGCTCATCCCGCATGGCTTTGTACAAAGAAATTTCGGCTTTGAACGTTTGTTGTTGCGCATCGTTCATGATCCGTTTTGCCTGGGCCGTTTCCGAGAGTTGAATGGCTGTATCCATATGGTTTGGGACCAGTCGTTTGAGGCCATACAAATAAAATGCCCCATATAAGGGTCCGGATCCCAGTTGAGTGATGCGTTTTGGATTTTGATAGATAGCGGTCAAAATGTCTGCATCTTTCTTGCGTGCAGGTTTTAATTGCTTCAGCAAATAACGGGCGAGAGACAGATTATTATTTTCCAGCGCAAGGGCAATACGTTTTTGAATCAGATCGTCTGTGATTTGTCCGGATTTAAGCATGGCATCAAACAAATTATCGCATGCCCTGGGTTGAGAGCCACCATTGAGCCATAAAGAATCGATAGCCGGCCTTACTTGCTGGAGTTTGCCCTGGTTGTACAACGCAGTCAGGGCATAGCATTGCAGATTGGTGTCGGTTGAACCGGGGTAGTACTGGCTAAAGGTTGACCAGTTCTTATTGTATGCCAGCTGGTATAGCCATTTTTCACGCAGTTTTTTGGTCAGTGGGGTGGGTTTGTCAATAAAAGCAAGAAAGTCAGGATCAGCCGATTGGGGCAAATGCTGGCACCATTTGGTATAGGTCAGAAACTTGTTCAGGTAAGATTGTCCTGTCAGGGCAAAAACAGTGGTGTGAAGACAAAATCCTGCAACAATCAGGCCGATGATTTTTTTATTCATAGCTCAACTGTTTACGCATGTCGGCAATTGTTTTGGCATAATTTTTGCTGTTGAAAATCGCCGAACCAGCAACAAACTCAGTTGCACCTGCGCGCGCCAGGGTTTCGATATTGGTTGAGGTGACACCACCATCCACACAAATGGGCAACGTCGGGAAGCGTTCATGCAGTCTGGTAATTTTCGGGATGACCTCGGGAATCAGTGTCTGGCCTGCAAAGCCCGGGTTTACCGTCATCACCAGGACAAAATCAAGACGATGAACGCAATCCGTGATGTAATCAATGGATGTAGCGGGATTCAGAACCAGGCCAGCCTGACATCCTGATTCACGAATCAGCTGCAGGCTGCGGTCGAGATGGATGGTTGCATCAGGATGAATACTGATACGAGTCGCACCTGCACTGGCAAATTGTGTAATCAGCGCATCAACCGGGGAGGCCATGATGTGTACATCGATCAACAGATCTTTAAACCGTTTGCGTACAGCCTGACATAAAAGGGGGCCGAATGTCAGATTGGGCACGTAATGATTGTCCATGACATCAATATGCAGCATGTCAGACCCGGCTTGCATGACAGCACTGATTTCCTCGCCTGTTCGTGTGATATCGGCGGATAGCAGGGAGGGAATGATTTTGAAGCTAGCCAAGGTTAAATGCCCCGTTAAATGTCAGGTTGACAGATAGTATCTGTGCATTTGCATTGAGAATTTGTGATTTTGTTGTGGTGACAAAATAACGGAAATCAAGGCCAAACGCGGTAAAGTCATCCATGAAGTAACTGGCACCAACGATCCCCTGAACTGCCGGGGTACTGATGCTGCGGGTGACTTTGAGATCGTAGTTGTTCAAACTGGTATCGGTAACGCTGATATTGAATATATTTTGCAGGTAGGCATAACCCACACCTGCGCCAATGTATGGAGCAAAATTAGCATCAGGTTCAGAGGGAATGAAATCATAGTAACCGTTGAGCATGCCATACATGGTATTGGTCGCACCATCAAACGTATAATTATTACCACGCCGGGTAATGATGGTTTGATCGTTAATGTTCAACGTGACGTTGTTAATTTTTAATGAATTATAAGGACTGTTGTTATAACCCAGCTGACCTTCTACACGGAATTTGTTGCATCGATAGCCGACCTGGCCCGCTATCTGGCCCATGGTAGCATAGTAGAGTTTGAGTGTTGTGCCTGCAGGTACTTCCAGGTTAATAAGGTCAAAATAAGGTGATATTTGTACATCAGGAAAGTTCACCGGACGATCAAACGTCGTGGGAAATGTATATTGCGTCGAAGGCGTATAATTAACGCCAAGCTGAATCCCGCCATACCAGCCCTGTACCGGATTGACAGCAAATGCCGGGCTGGCGGCCAGAAGCAGAGCAAGTAATCCTGATCGTTTCATATGATTTCCTTATCCCCAGATTAGTGTGATTGACCAGATGTCCTATTTGTAGCGATTCCCGTCAAAACGATATACTGCACCAAGATTGGCAAGATGCGCCTGGAATATTTGCCCTAAATCAGGAGCATTGGTTGTGGCAACGTAGCGGTACCCAAGGCTCAGTGCATAATTTTCGGCAAAATTATAGGTCAATCCACCGGTTGCCTGATAGGCAAATACGCTGTTGGACAAGGAGAAACTGGTTACAGCGAGTGGCCCTGTGCTGTTTAACTTGTCCTGAACCCATGCATAACCTATTCCGCCACCAAGAAAGGGCTGGATGGGCATGACAATGCCCGGAAAATCATAGTATACATTAGCCATGCCCAGCGCGGTATTGGTGTAGCCTGTGTTACCGGTTTGGCGAACACCATTGATATCAAAATGATTCAGGTTGGCCCTGATGTAGGTCAGCTCCCCTTCATAGCGCATGGGATTGCTTTTGAATCCCAGACTTCCACCGGCATCAAAACCTGACTGGAATACTGAATTTGACAGAGCCAGACCCTGGTTTACTGTATTGATATTGCCAGGCACCCATGCATAACCGCCGAATGCACTGCTGTACCAGCCATCAATCGGAGTGGCTGCAGCAGCCAGGTTGCTGGTTATCAATGTGGCAGCAATCAACGCAAATCTTTTCATCATTTTTATTCTTGTATTTAAAAAGTTAACACATGTTAGCGATTTAGTGTTTTTTTGCAAGCTGGTTCGGTAATTTTTTAAGTAATACACCGGATTATATGAATAAAAAAAGCTCAAGTATAATTTTTTATGGCCGCTAACAAGGGAAGCAGAGCGATAAAAAGGGGGCAGAATATGGAAATCATCTTTCATGGCAGACATGATACTAAAGACGCAGCCGAGAGTCTGCAGGGAGTGCTGCGCATGTTGACTGAACGTTATCATATCGGGCAGTTCAGAGAGATGCATTTATCAGTGACACTGGTTGATGATCGGGGCGAAGATGTCGAGCTGATAGATAATGAAACTGACGAGGCATATCGCGTGTTTGAAGTGTATCGTCGCGGCGAGGAAATGTTGCGGGGAAATGGTCGTCCCGGCTTGAAACTGGTGATTGACAATACCCGGAGATAATGTTGCGGCTATTCCACACCTGTCTGGTTAGCGACCCGGGCACAGCACCAGAGATCAACGCGTTCAACACCGTGCTGTTTTAATACCCGGGCCAGCTCATTTGCCGTACTGCCTGTGGTTAACAAATCATCAACCAGGGTAATGTGCCGATAATTTCCCGGGTTTGCCTGAAATACCCGTTGCAGGTTCCTGCGTCTTTCCGCGGCATTCAAACCTGCCTGTGGGGTGGTGTTGATGATTTTTTTACACAGCGTTAATTCATATGGCACTGCCAATCTTCGGCCCAGATGTTTTGTCAGCTCGGCGGCCTGGTTAAACCCGCGCTGGCGTAACCGTTTTGGATGCATGGGAACGGGTACCAGGCATTCGGTTGTGTAGCCTCCGGCAGGCAGGGCATGCATCATGAGAGTACTGAGCAAGGTCACCAGATGCAGGCCTTCACGATACTTGAATTCATGCAGCAGCGATCGAAGTGGCTCTTCATAACGCCAGGCTGTGATGACCGTGTCAATCCATGGTTTTTTTTGACAGCAGTGCCCGCAGAGTAAATGGTTATCGTCTGGCAATGGCATGGCGCATTGTCGGCAGGCAGGGCCAAGGGGCGTGATCAGGGCGAGGCATTCATTGCAAATGGCCAGGGGGCTCCGGTAGTATTGATTGCATAGTCCGCAGATGGCGGGCAATCGCAACTTTTGTGCTATACTGTTGATTTTATGGCGCATATGCGTTGGACTTCCAGATTTTTTCCTGTCACCGATGATGAATCAGAAAACTGAAATTGGCAATGCGTTTAATGCTCATGCAGCAGATTATGCAAAAGCGGCCAAAGTACAACATGAAATTGGCGAGCGCTTGTTTGAGCGATTGCATTATTTGAAAATCAAACCCCGTTATATACTGGATACAGGTTGTGGTCCGGGTGTTTTTTCGCAGCGCCTGAAAAAACTCTACCCGCAAGCGCAAATTATTGGTCTGGATCTGGCTTATGCCATGCTGAGCCATGCCAAAGCTCGTCAAAGCTGGCGGCAAAAATGGGGTCTGGTGAATGCCGATATGATGGCCCTGCCATTTCCTGACGGATTGTTTGATCTGGTGTTTGCAAACCAGGTGATACACTGGGGGAATCCCTTGTCAGACGTGATGGGTGAAATTAACCGGGTCATGAATCCGGGCGGTTGCCTGATGTTTTCGACGCTGGGTCCTGATACCTTTTGTGAGTTAAGGCGGGCGTTTGCGATGACAGACCAGCATGCGCATGTAAATGATTTTCCTGATATGCATGATGTCGGGGATTGTTTGATGGCAGGCTATTTTCTGGATCCGGTAATGGATATGGAGATGCTGACAGCACATTATGCGAGTTTGCCGGCATTGTTGCAGGCCCTGAAATCCCAGGGTGTGCGCAATATCAACCCTTTGCGTAATCCCGGATTGACTGGCAAGCATGCCTGGAAGCGGTTTGAACAAGCCATGCTACAGTCCAGTACACCTGAGGGAAAGTTTCCGTTAACCTATGAAGTGGTGTATGGTCACGCATGGAAGGGGGCGCAGCGACGAACCGGGCAGGGGGTTGAAACGCTGGTTTCAGTTGAGGCGTTAAAGGCCACGCTGAAGTCCGGTTGACAATTAGCTGGCGGGTTTGGTTGAATTGAATAACGCGATGCCCTGAATGACGGGAGCAGGAGAGTGATTATGAAATTTGTCAGTCGTTATGTTGCACACCAGCCAGATGAGCATGGTTTGATCAGTTATTCCGCGGAAGAAAATCGTGTCTGGTCTTTATTATTTGAACGCCAGATGAAACTGTTGCCTGGTCGTGCCTCGGACGAATTTTTACAGGGATTAAATGCCTTGTCGCTGGTTTCTGATCATATTCCTCAATTGGTTGATGTGAGCCAGCGCCTGACTACACTGACAGGCTGGCAGGTTGAGCCGGTCGAGGCGTTGATTTCAGCCCGCGAGTTTTTTGAATTGCTGGCCGCGCGGCGTTTCCCGGCTGCAACGTTTATCCGTACCGCCGAAGAGCTGGACTATGTGACAGAACCGGATATTTTTCATGAGTTGTTTGGTCACTGTCCCATGTTAACCCATCAGGTATATGCTGATTTTATTCATGATTATGCCTGTTATGTGCTGACCCGGCCTGAATCAGAATGGGCATTATTACAACGATTGTTCTGGTTTACCGTTGAATTTGGATTGATTAATACCAAACAAGGTCTGCGCGCATATGGCGGAGGTATTCTCTCGTCTATCAGTGAAACCGTATACAGCGTGGAAAGCGATCAGTCCATGCGGGTTTTGTTTGATCCGCTGGTTGCCTTTCGAACACCATACCGGATCGATCGATTGCAAGCCATTTATTTTGTTATCAATGACTATCAACAATTGTATGATTGTGTAAAATCCAATCTGGCAGAGTTAATTGAGCGGGCGCATGCTTTAGGTGAATACCCGCCATTTTTCCCTGTTGACGAGAATAATCCCTGTATTCATATTCATGCATGTTAGGAGTGTTGCTTGAGCATTAAAGTCCTGATTGTAGATGACCATGCGCTGGTCCGGATGGGTATTCGCCGGTTGCTGGATGATTGTCCCGATATGCAGGTGGTTGCCGAAGCAGAAAACGGTGAGACTGCACTTGCCATGGTGAAAACGCATCATCCGGATGTAATTTTGCTCGATATGAAAATGCCAGGCATTGACGGCTGGGAAGTCACCCGCCGGTTGAAAAAAAGTAATCCGGATATCAAAGTCATTGCCGTTACCGCCATGAGCTCTGAATTAATGCCCAGTCGGGTATTGCAACTGGGAGCAATGGGGTATTTGACCAAGGAATCCGGTGCCGGGGAAATGGCTGAAGCGATTCGCAAGGTCTTTAAAGGCGAGCGTTACCTCAGTGCCAAAATTGCCCAGGAAATTGCAATCAACAGTCTGACAGATGAAAAGGAGTCGCCCTTTGCCTGTCTGACTGAACGTGAAATGCAAGTGATGCTGATGATTACCAGTGGCATGAACATGCAGGACATGGTTGACCGGTTGTTTCTGAGTGCCAAGACCATCAATGGTTATCGTTACCGGATGTTTGAGAAACTGGATCTTAAAAATGATGTTGAGCTGACATACCTGGCCATGAAGCATGGTGTGATTGAGCGTCCAGCCGATTCGTTATCCGAAAGCAATGACTGAGCAACCGTCTCAATCGTTACGTCATTTTCTCGCCAGATTAACCTCAAGTCCTGGCGTTTACCGCATGCTTGATGCTGAGGGCACGGTGCTCTATGTTGGCAAGGCATCCAATCTGGACAAACGCGTCGGCAGTTATTTCAGCAAACAGGTGACCAGTGCAAAAACCCGCTCCCTGGTCAGCCAGATCGTATCCATAGATGTAAGCGTTACCCGCAGTGAGACAGAAGCGCTGTTGCTGGAAAGTACGCTGATTAAATCCCTGCGTCCAAAATACAATATTTTGATGCGGGATGATAAAACCTATCCCTTTATTCATGTTTCGCCAGACCATGCATTTCCGCGCATGGAGTTAACCCGTGCGAAAAAAAAGCCGAAAAAAGGTGAGTTTTTTGGCCCTTATCCCAGCATTACGGCTGTACGGGAAACCCTGGGGATTATTCAGAAGGTATTTAAAATTCGTAATTGCAGTGACAGTTTTTTCAGTGCGCGTTCCCGACCCTGTTTGCAATATCAGATCAAACGCTGCAGTGCGCCCTGTACGGCGTATATTTCAGCTGAGGACTATCAGCGTTCGCTGGCGGATGCCAAACGCTTTTTACAGGGGAAAAGCCAGCAAATCATCGATGAACTGACAGCGCGGATGGATGCGGCAGTGCACAAGCTGGCATTTGAGGATGCGGCTGTATTGCGGGATCAAATCAAAAACCTGCGCGTTGTACAGGAGCAACAGGGCATGGTGCAGTTGCGAGGAGATGCTGATGTGATTGCAATTGAAGCCCGGCCTGGTTTTGCTTGCGTACAATGTGTCACGGTCCGTGAAGGGGAAGTGCTGGCCAGTCAATGTTTCTTTCCTTCTGTTCCGGTGTTGAGCCTGGATGATGATGCCTCATTGTGGGAGCATGTGTTTGAAGCATTTGTTGCGCATTTTTATGTGGATACCCCTTCACGCATTCCAGCGCTGATTCTGACGGATCACGAGCTGGTTGATCGCGCGGCCATGCAAACCATCCTGAGTGATTTGCGCGGAAAGGCGTGCAAGATTCAGTCACGACCCACGGGGACAAAAGCCCGCTGGATGGATTTTGCCAGCAATAATTTGCGTCTGTCTGTGGCTGAACATGCAACCTCTGCCAATACCATGGCCATGCGCTACCAGAATTTGTGTTCCCTGATTCAGATCCCCTTTCCGGTTACACGCATGGAATGTTTTGATATCAGTCATACCCAGGGCGAGGAAACCATCGCGTCATGTGTGGTGTTTGATGCGCAAGGTCCCTGCAAACGGGATTACCGACGATTCAATATCACCGGTATTACTCCAGGCGATGACTATGCCGCGATGGAGCAGGCGATAACCCGCCGGTTCAAACGATTGACTCAGGAAGGGCGCCTGCCCGATGTGCTGATTGTTGATGGTGGCAAAGGTCAGGTGACTGTTGCATGTCGTGTGTTTGAAGCCCTCGGGATTAAAGATGTGACCCTGGTGGGTATTACCAAGGGGCCTGATCGAAAAGCCGGCCTTGAGCGCTTGATCATAGGTGATGATTCACACGAAATCACGTTGCCATCCGAATCGCCCGCTCTGCATTTGTTACAGCACATCCGGGATGAAGCGCACCGGTTTGCCATTACCACTCACCGCAAAAAACGGCAAAAAGCCAGTTTTGAATCCTCGCTCGATCATATCGAAGGCATTGGCGCAAAGCGCCGCCAGTCACTGTTGAAACGGTTTGGCGGTTTGCGGGAGCTGGCGAAAGCTCCGGTTGAGGAGATTGCCAAGGTGCACGGGATTAGCCAGGAGCTGGCTGAGCGAATCCACCAGCATTTTCATCACTCAATGACCTGAACCTTATCACTCCCGGGTCCACGGCGATTGCATTTAAATACCCGGATTTCCTGACCAACGTTATTTCCGAACTGATGATGGTTGCGCCCGACCAACAGGTTATCGCGTGGCTTGATCAGCAAGATCCTGTAACCTTGTTTACAACATCCATTACAATTGCTGAAATTGGCTATGGTCTTTGCGCATTGCCACAAGGCAAGCGTCGTGATTATCTCGAGAGTGCATTCAATCAAGTGCTGCTTGATGCATTCAAGCATCGCATCCTGATTTTTGATGAACCAGCGGCGCATATCTATGCAAAATTGATGGGACACAGAAAAACAACGGGACGACCATTAAGCATTCTCGACGGTCAAATCGCAGCAATCGCCAAAATCAATCAAATGAGTTTGGCGACACGCAATACACGGGATTTTTTTGATTGTGAGTTAAATTTAATTAACCCATTTTCCTGACGCTCAAAGCCGGTTTCGAAGATTCATCGGTCCTCATGTGATGGCCTTTGCGCCGTTTGTTCGGGATGTCTGCAGTCGGGGAAAAAAAGGTCTGACCTGTCCCTGTTACCTTGTTTGCACTGACAGAGGCATCGGGATCGGGTTGATCTTCCCCGATCCATTTTCTCAGATAGTTCATGATCCGGCGTGATTTGTATTGCTGCGCCAGGTCGAAAACATCATGATCGTCGTTATCGATTAAATTACGCAGGCATTTTTTCGCATCAATTGCACACAGATATTTGATTAAATCAAGATCCTGGTATTCAGTTGCCAAGTGTAAAACAGATCGGTTGAGTTTATCCTGCAGGGTCAGTATGGCGCCGTGTTGCAGAAGACACTCGATAAGGCTTGTTTTTAATTCAATAGAATACGGTGCAGCAATCACGACATGCAGTGCCGAGACACCGGAAATACTGGTTTGAATATTGGGATTGGCTCCATGTTTAAGTAATTTTTTTGCATTAACAAGTGACCCGTTCCAGCAGTGCATCATTAACAGCGTGATGTTCTCCTGCCGGGATTGAGGCTCTGCCTGCATGGTTTCAGGATGAATTGCCAGCAAGGGCAGATCGGGTTTTCCTGCTTTCTGGTTCAGGACGGGAACGTTGAACAGGGTTCCCGGGCTGAGTTTGAAAACAGTGCTAATAAAACGTTCGTCGTCGAGTGTTTTGATTTCGGGTTGGTAAAGATTTGCATACAAAGTGAGCATATCATTTGAATCCAGCCATGTATCGTCGGGCTTGAGAAAACGGTGAACATTGGATTCGAACGTGTAGTCATCATCATAATAGATTAACAATTGCTGATCGGGCTGAATATTGGCGATAGCCTTGTAATAAATATGATTCTTGATGATGCATGAAGTAACGTTTGCAGTATCGGCTGATGATGACGAGTTAACCATGGCCGTCCAGTTTCGTTTTTGGGTTGCATCAATACATTGCTCGCTGTCATCACCCAGCTTGAAGACGTAATCAAGATTTTTTTCTTTATCAAATGTTCTTCGTTCGCCCAGATACTCACCCAGAAATGTTCCCTTGCCAATTTCCTTGCTGGTAAAAACGCCTGTGTTATGTCCCTGTGTCCCCAGCAAGGCAACCTGGTGCAGAAACAGTTGCTGTTCAATGTTTGCATATTCGTTGTTTGCCGGCCGGGTATGCAAGTATTCGAAATGCCTGGACTTAGCCCATTCATTCAGTTTGCTAATATCGGAAAGATGAATTTTGCTGTTTTCCAGGGAGGTATCCGTAGAAATGTCTGGAGAAACCACTGGATTATCGAGTGGCAGGGCATCCAGTTCGGATAGTTGTATCGCCATTGCCCTGAACAGCATTTCGACAGGAGATGCTGGAGGATTCAATACGGTGAACCGGCTATTTTCATTCAGGGCGTTCAGGAGCACCAGCAGTTCATTGTCAGATGACGACGGGTGCAGCAACAGGGTTGTTTCGAGGTTTAATGCGGCGATACCGGTGCGAATTTTATGGGAAGCCATGCGTGGATGCAGTGCCAGACGTGCGCCATTACTCATGGTGGAAGCAATTTCCTCAATGGTTTCGACCGGTGTATCCGGATGCAGAAACCATGCTGCACCATTTTGCAAGCTCTGGGCTATGGCAACAAGAATATCATGAGGTGTTTTCGGGCCGGCGATTAACAGGTCGCCATCACCCAAAGATGATACCGATGACCTGATATGCTGTAAATCAAAGGGTGGAGAGATAAACCGTGATTTCCCTGTGTTTCCGGTTACTGCTGCTGTTATCAGTTTTTCAATCGGTTGACCGGGCACAAGGTTGGTTATTTCGGCCCAGAATGTTGATGCAGTGATTTCATTACTGCACACTTTTGGCACAGCGCTTTCCAGAATGATCACTGGAAAAGCGGCTGCTTGAATTTGAAGAGAATTGTTCGTAATTTTCATATCGGTTTCTTTTATGCGGGGTGGAATACAGACGTTGTGTTTTCGACTGGATTGATTGTATCGGAATCTGCAAAAAAACCCTGCCTGATGTTTGGGCTGCTGGTTTCGCCAGGCTGATAGTCTTGCTGTGTTGTTCTGATGGTATCGAGCGCATGGTTTATCCTGTCCTTCACAGACATGCTTAACTGACTGTCTTCCAGGTCGCTTCGTTTGCGTTTAGCGGACGTTTTTGGAAGATTTTCAATGATATTGAGCAGAATTTTCAATACATTATCATCCTGGTTTTCGTTAGCCGGATAATTGCTGATCAGCTGTACAACTGCCGTGAATAATTTTTGTTCTTCCAGGTAGCTGGTTATGTCGCTTGACGAGATCCCTGCTTGCAACAAGTTAGCGATTTGGGGCGTTCCGTATTTTAAAGCAAACAAAAAGAAATCATCCTGATTATTATCGATTAGCTCCAGCAGACAGTTTTCCTTATCAATTTCAAGCAAATGGTTTATTAATTGAAAATCATGATATTTGATTGCCCAATGCAGAATGGACTGGTTGTTTTTATCCTGTAAATTCAGCAGGGCGCCATGGTTTCGTAAATAACTGATCAGTGTCATTTTTCGGTCAAGTTTTTGCCTGGATGCTACGACCACATGCAAGGCACTGATGCCTGAAATACTGGTTTGAATGTTGGCGTTTGCGCCATTTTTCAGTAACTCGGCAGCGCGAACCTGGGCTCCATTCCAGCAAAATAACATGAGCAGGGTGATGTTTTCCTGTGTTGATTGGGGGGCAGGCAGCAGCGTCCGGGCATTTAATGCCAATAACGGAAGATTTTTGTGTTTGGTTTCACAAGAGGATAGTTTGGGAATTTTAAAATATGTCTCAGCCGGAATGTCGAAAAGGCTAATAAAATCTTTATTCAGATTTTGATTTTCCTGCTTGTAGCCATCTTTGAACGTTTCAAGCATCGCCCTTGAATCCAGCCAGGTATCTGTTGCCTTGAGATACCGGTATTCCTGAAGATTGAATTCAAAGTCGTCACCAAACCAGATTAATAATTGTTGATGTGGAAGAATATCGACAAGGGCTTCATAGATCACCTGATCGTTTTTCAGGGTAGCGACAATGTTTGCCGTTGCGGGGGATGACGCGGGTTGAAGCATCGCCGTCCAGTTTCGCTTTTTTTCTGCATCGATGATTTTCTTGCTTCTAAGGTCAAAGCGATAGAAATAGGCAGGATTTTTGGTTTCGTCGAGGGTGGTGACTTCGCCCTGATATTTGCCGAGAATTGTATTGGATTTGATTGGTTTGTTGGTAAAGACCCCAAATGAATGATTTGTATGGGCTAACACGGCAACTTTATTAATAAATAATGATTTTTCAACTGATAAAAATCGTTGCTCTGAATGTTCGGTATGAATGTATTCAAAACCATTTGATGCGGCCCATTCATCAATACGGCCTTTATCTGAAAGACTGATTGCAGTATCGGCAGGGTTGGGCGGGGCATCTTCAATTGCCATGTCAGAAATCACCATCGCGACTGGTTCTGGCTGGTCAGAACAGATGGCGGGTTCTGAAACGGGTGGATGCAGGTTGTTCTCTGTGAACATGGAGACGATGTTCGTTCCAGGACGTGCCGTCTTGATGATGTCTTGCCGGATGTTTTCCGGGAGATGCGGATGCAACACAAGTTTCAGGCCTGATGGTATACACGCTGCGACGATAATTGCATGATCTCTTGAAATATTCCCGGGCAATAACAGGGCTGAGTCTTGTCCCATGGCGGCAATAACATTGATAATGGAGTAAGGAGGAATATCTGCAGGCAGTACAAGTATGGCGCCTCGATGTAGTACACTGGCGGCGGCTGTAATCAGCTCAGGGCTTGAGCCTTCGGCGAATACCAGGGTTGTACTGGCTGGCATTGCCCTGGCAATGGTCTTGACTGTTTCAGTGGTGAAACAGGGACTCACACACCAGCTTGAATTTTTTTTCAGCCGCGAGACAGCACGGAGAAACAACTTCTCGCATGGGGTGCATTGATCAAACAAGGGCGTATTCCTTGTGTATGATGCGATGATCATGGCGTTGAACATATCTGCAGGTGTTGCCGGGTGCACCAG
>CAZDYY010000007.1:0-948 GCA_964509745.1 uncultured Legionella sp.
TCAACAACTTGTCCTGCAGATGCGTAACCCCCGTTTCCATCTCAGGCAACACGCCGGTCAATGCCACCGGAAGCACCTGCCCCTCAAAAGTCAGCAATCCCTGGGCAACAACATATGGCGCAACAGCCCTGACCCCTGGCATGGTTTGCAAACGCTGCCGCAGAGCCTTCCAGTCACTGATTTTTCCCGCCTGCCCATTAATGGTAATTTCCGGTGCCATACCAAAAAACCGCTTGTGAATTTCAGAATCAAAGCCGTTCATTACCGACAGTACCGTGATCAAAACCATCACGCCCATACCAATTCCCAGCATGGAGCTTAACGATATAAATGAAACAAAATGATTCTTCTTTTTGGCGCGCATGTAGCGCAAACCGATATATAAAGCCAGTGGCTTAAACATAATTGGACTAAATTTGACTAAAACATCATTGTAGTGAAATTCACGCCGACAAGATAGAGCCTGCGTGCATCATCAAGAGATATTAGACGTTAATTATCAGAGTACACACAGAGTTATCCACAGAATCTGTGGATGATTGGTCAATCCAACGTGATAATGTCGCACACCACCATGACACAACTGGTTAAGTCCCTTGCCAACGCATGATGCCAAAACAGCAACCTTGATTAATAAATTCGCTATTGCAGGATATGCAATATTCGCTTCCTGTACCGTAGAATCAACGTCCAGTTCAGTCGGGTTTGCATAACCTGATTTAACCGCTTGTTGGCTTATCATGTTGGCCAGGGTGCGCTGGGTATCAGGTGTCAGTCGCGAACGAAAGGCCTCGATTTTGGTATGGTCTGGCGTACGCCATTTGGGCAGGACTACAGCGAGCATGTCATCCCATGGCAAAAGTCGCGCCAGCTTCAGCAGTTTATGGTTGGAGTCAACCTTGATAGTGACATCTCCACCATCGATATCTTTTGTAAATCCATCTACAT
>CAZDYY010000007.1:958-19083 GCA_964509745.1 uncultured Legionella sp.
ATCTACATCTAAACTCATGCGTCCTGCAGAAAATCAATTAAAATGAGGCTGAGTTTAACCTGAAGCGATCAAAATCACACTCAATTTTATTATTCAGTTGGATTCCCACGGCAAGTAGCCGCAGTTGAATCATAGCACATTGAGCAGTTTTGTGTTACCATGTGCATTTCTAATGCTGACATCACTGAACGATTACAACTAATTCAAGTTTTGGAATATATAACACAGGCAAGCACGTAGGATTGTATGTTGAATGAGCCCCCCCCAATATCGAGGTTATTGTGAACCATAAACAAACAGCTTTCACATATGGTGGAGATGTTGAATACAACAAATCAACTTCATGTACTCAGGGATTATGGTTGTGCCTGAGTTATTTATTTTGTTGCTTACAATTTTCCAAAAAAGGAATTTGTCCAGAAAATCCAGCCAAGCAATATCAAGATAAAATAACAAAAATGGAAATGGATGAAGTTCATGATGAACAAGTAGAGGAAGAACAACATAATTTACACTGGAAGTTATTTTATGAGGCATACTCCCAACTCAAAACGCCTATTATTATTACAGAAACACAAATATCTCGTTTACAACATTTTCAAAAACATGCAACCGAAATTGTTTATGCCAATGATGCTGCAGCATTATGCCTTGGTTACTTGCCTCAATCTGCAATACTACCTAATGATTCAAAATTAGAACCCGCTGGTTCTTTACAATATGATGTTTCAGCTTGTCCAATCGCTTCGAATGATTTTTATAACACGAGATACGATGCTCATGAAAAAGAATTCCATAAAAACAGGAATAGAAGTGGACAGTATTTAGTAGGAATAAATATTAACGATTTGATGCCAATAGAAGATCGGGAGCGGCATGATTGTAATGTAGCCCGTTGGATTAGAGATAAAAACATAACTAGATCTGGATTGCAGCAATGGGGGAAGTTTATTCATCTCACTGATGATAATGAAAATTCCTCTCCTATCGAACCAAATTTGTTGGGCTTTATGTTAAATAAAGATAAGTCCGTTGACGGGCAACCTCGAATGCTTACATTGCTTACTGCAAATGGTTCAAAAAAATCTGTACATGGCTCCGTATCTTTTTTTGGCTGCGTATCAGGCCATGTCAAGGCTGTTTTTCAGTTTATTGAACCCGAACGTCCATTTGTTTTTAATAAGTAAGTATTAGCCAAGTTGATTAATTCGTGATATGGTTTTTACATATCAAGATCAATTGATCTTATTTACTGCTGATTTAATCATTTCGCGACACCGACTAAATAGTCGGTGTCGTGCAATGGCTTGGCCAAACCTATGTCATCCAGCCCCCACTGCGCTCATTTAATCAACTCTATCGTTTCTACAACCCTGAACTTTTCAACTCCAGAATTCCCTGACATGAGCATTGACAATGATCGCCAACAAAGTGACAATATGCCGATTTTAATAACAAAGAGGATCTGGAATGTTTTTTATTGAAAACGAAATAATACATGCCAAAATGTACGCAGCCAAGGCATTGCCAACACCGGTAACCGCAAGAGAGAGTCGCGATAAATACATGGAAGCACTAACTCAGGATGGAAATAAACACTATATGCCTGAGCCTGGTTTGTTTACCCCATTTGATGGCTGGTATGATTTTGCCTATACTTTGAGATCAGCACTTGTTATACCTTTATTCTACGCGAATCATTTATTAGTCGATATGATTAATAAAGTTGAAAACTGCGCTATGGCAATGATATCCCTGGCCACTTTAGACCCTTGGTCCTTCGATTTTTATGCATCCTCGTTAACATTTAATTCATTTGTCAATTTTGCCCTGACTGCAATTGATGGCATTATCCTGACAGCATGGCAACTCATGGCTATTACGACACGTACAACAAGTACAGTCCTCAATATCGCCAATGATCTGACCCATGCAGTCCTGGATCCGGTTCGTCACTGCTTTTTCTCGCGGCCAGCAGCTCCAGTTGAAGGTGAAGTTGTTCATGCTCCAGCATGGCAGCAAAATACACCAGGCAACTTTGGACAATAGTAGATCTGCATCGAAACAGGGACGTTTCATACCCATTTTCAAGGGCATTTGATCAATTACGCAGGCAATGCAGAACTATACAGGGTTTGCGCTATCCACAAACAGATGTTCAACGCCAAATTGCGTCTCAAGATGTTTCCCCAGAGCCTGAATCCCGTAACGCTCGGTAGCATGATGCCCGCAGGCGAAATAATGCAAACCCAGCTCTTTGGCCTGATAATAGGTACGTTCTGAAATTTCACCGCTTAAATAAGCATCAACACCCAGTTGATGGGCATCAATAATATAATCCTGCGCACCGCCGCTACACCAGGCCAGCGTATGTACCGCTTTGCTTGAGCCAGAAACACACAGCGGCTCACGTTGCAATTTTTTACCCAGAAAATCTGTCAAGCTGGAGATTGACATCGGTTCGGCGAGCTTGCCTGTCCAGAGAAGATTTGGCGTTTTTCCAGCATCATGCGTTTTAATATCGCACAAGTTAAATAACTTTCCCAAACAGGCGTTATTACCCAGTTCAATATGACAATCCAGCGGCAGATGATAGGCAAACAGGTTGATGTCATGTTTAATTAACTGGCCAATCCGGTGACGTTTCATACCCGTAATCACCGGATCTTCGCCACGCCAGAAATAGCCATGATGCACCAGCAAGGCATCTGCATTCATGGCAACTGCCTCATTAACAACATCCTGTGACGCAGTTACTGCGGTACAAATTCGTTTGACGGTTGCTCGTCCTTCGACTTGAAGACCATTCGGTGCGTAATCATTATACCTGTCGCACGCGAGATAATCCTGCAGGTAAAGGGCGAGCTCTTGACGTGTAATCATTTAATCAATCACGTTTGATATCAGCGCCAAGCATCGAGAATTTTTCCTCAATCCGTTCATAACCACGATCAACGTGATAAATACGCTCAACCGTTGTTTCACCTTCTGCCGCAAGACCAGCCAGAATCAGGCTGGCTGAGGCACGCAAATCAGTGGCCATCACCGGAGCACCTGTTAATTTATCGACACCGGTGATCATGGCTGTATTACCGTTCAGGCGAATTTTTGCACCCATACGTTGCAATTCCTGCACATGCATAAACCGGTTTTCAAAAATATTTTCAATCACTGTAGACGAGCCATCAGCAACAGTGTTCAATGCCATAAATTGCGCCTGCATATCGGTTGGAAATGCCGGGTAGGGAGCGGTTGAAATATCAACAGCCTTTGGACGTAAACCGTGCATATCCAGCGTGACCCAGTCCTCACCCAGTGTCAGTGCCGCACCTGCTTCTTCAAATTTGCACAACATCGACAATAAATTATCCGGTCTTACACGTCTTACGGTTACTTTCCCGCGAGTTAACGCACCTGCAGCAAGGTATGTGCCTGCTTCAATCCGGTCAGGCATGACCGAGTACGCTCCGCCATTCAGCTTCTCAACCCCTTCGACGACGATGGTATGCGTGCCGGCTCCCTCAATGCGAGCGCCCATCTGGATTAAAAAGTTCGCCAGATCAAGTACTTCCGGTTCCCGGGCCGCATTTTTAATAACGGTTGTCCCTTCTGCCAGTGCAGCGGCCATCAATACATTTTCAGTACCTGTTACTGTGACGGTATCAAACACCAGGGGTTTCCCCTGTAAACGGCCATTTTTACATCGTGCTTTAATAAAACCATTTTTAACCGTGATATCTGCCCCCATGGTTTTCAGCGCTTTCAGATGCAAGTCAACCGGGCGCGTACCAATCGCACAACCACCGGGTAATGACACATCCGCCTGACCAAACCGTGCAAGCATTGGCCCCAGTACCAGTATCGAGGCACGCATGGTTTTTACCAGCTCATAAGGCGCAACCAGATCATTCACCTGATTTGAATCGACCAGCACATTCATTTTCTCGTCAACAACCAGCCGGGCCCCCAGTTGACCCAGCAACTCCATCATCGTGGTGACATCTTTAAGATGCGTAACATTGGAAATGGTGACATTGTCGGTAGCGAGCAACGTGGCGGCCATGATAGGCAACGCAGCATTTTTGGCACCGGAAATGGTCACTTCACCATGCAATGGCTTGCCACCGGTAATAATTAATTTATCCACGTTGTCTCTCCCATTCCTCTTTTGTCCACGTTTTCATATTAACAGCATGCAAACGACCTGAAACAATATGCTCATTCAGACGCGCATACACCCACTGTTGTCGTGCCACCTTTGATTTGCCGACAAAAGCATCGGAAACAACGATCAAATCGTAATGGTAACCATCCCCTTCTACTTCAACGTGATCAATATCACCCTTGGCCATCAGGTCACGCTTTAATTCTTCATTACCCATCATACAAAAGCCTTTACCAAAAAATTAGCTACAAAATACCATCCACACCACAGAACTCAGCCAGTGCGTGAACTTCATCCGACATTCCCTGAATTTCAAATGCCTTGTTAAAACACTTGCACATGTGTTTCGCTTCAATCAGCAAGGCAAGACCCGCGCTGTCGCAATGTTTTACCCCGCTCAAATCGAGATACAAAGCCGTTGCCTGAGTGGTCTGCAAATTTTTTTCGAGGCGCTTTCTGTCTGACTCGACCGTATCAAACGTCAAGTTTACAGACGGCTCAAATGCCAGGCCGCTCACCTCAGGCCGCCTTTTTGTTTTGACGCATTTGCGCAATCAAATCGCGCATCGTCGAATTTTGCAAGGCTTGGGCAAACTGTGATCGAAAGCTTTGTAACAAACTGACACCCTCAACACTCAAATCATATATTTTCCATTGGCCATTTTTTGACACCAGATTATAGCTCAATGGAATATGCTGGCCATTTGGTCGGGAAATCACACTGTTAACCCGGGCAAAACGACCATCGGTCGAGCCTGCAAAGGGCTGAAATTTCACGGTTTCCCCGGAATACCCGGACAAAGGGCTTGCATAGGTACGAATAACCAATTGCGTGAACGCCTGGGTAAACTCGCTTTTTTCAGCTGCAGTCGCCTTGGTCCATGCCTGTCGCCCCAGCACCGATCGGGCCATGCCATTCACATCCACATTTGGCAACAGATAGCGCTCAATCGCATGATAGACAATTTGATGATTGCCTTTCAGACTGGCCTGATTTTTTTTCATCGTATCAATAATTTGCGTTGCGGTATTTTCAAGCATCGGCACAGGGGATGCCTGTTGTGCCCACATGCCTTGCGAAAAAAACAACCCTGCTGCCAGAACCATTACATTTAATGCTTTCATCATGCACCTTTCTTGTTAATGTTAAACAGCAACTGTCCAATCAAATTTTCAAGAATAATCGCTTCCTGGGTTTTGGCAATCACATCCCCTGAGCGCAAATAGGGATGCGTCTTGTTATCTTCATCATCAAAGCCAGGCACAATACTGATGTAGTTTGAGCCAAGCAAGCCCTGGGTCAAAATCCGGGCGGAAACATCGTCGTAGGGAATATTTTTATCAGGGCGCAACATCATCGTCACACGGGCATTTAACTGCCCGGGTTGCAAGTCAATTCGGGTCACTTCCCCCACCTTCACCCCGGCTACCGTTACCGGAGCACGCACCTTGAGGCCGCCAATGTCTGCAAAATCCGCACTGACAGTATATCCTTCATTCCCGGAAAAACTTGTAATACCACTGACTTTCATGACCATGACCGCGAGAGCCACCATACCGAGCAACATAAAAAGCCCGACACCAAGATCAATATGTCGATAACGCTGCTTGTTCATTTACCAGCCCCCTATCATCATTGCCGTCAACAAAAAATCAAATCCCAATACCGCCAGCGAGGAATACACCACAGTCCGCGTGGTTGCCTGACTGATACCTTCTGCTGTTGGCACACAAGTAAAACCCTGAAATACTGCAATCCAGATGACTACAATTGCAAAAACAACACTTTTAATCATCCCGCTCACAACATCAAGACGAAAATTAACTGCCGCCTGCATATTCGACCAGAAACTGCCCGCATCCAGACCCAGCCATTGCACGCCAATAAAATATCCACCAAAGATCGCAACCGCTGCGAATATTAACGATAGTACGGGCAAGGCAATAATGCCAGCCAAAAATCGCGGATAAATAATTCGACCCAGCGGATCAACACCCATCATATCCATGCTGGCCAGCTGTTCAGTGGCTTTCATCAAACCAATCTCGGCAGTTAACGCTGATCCTGCTCGTCCTGCAAACAACAAAGCACTGATCACAGGGCCCAGTTCCCGGCAAATACTCAATGCCAGTAACTGCCCCAACTGGCTGCTTGCACCAAATTTCTCCAGTGTATTATAACCCTGCAGTCCAACGACCATTCCAATGAACAGGGCTGCAACAATAATAATCAGGCATGATAACACACCAATAAAGTGAAGTTGCAACCGCAATGCTGGCCACAGGCGGCGAAAATCAGGTTTTCGCAACAAAACCCGCACCAGAAACTCTCCGGAATAGCCCAGTGCCATAATGGCATTAATGCCGCGATGACCAAAACGGGCGATCATATCAATCATCAAGCAACTCCTCTATATAATGCCTGGCCGGATAATGAAACGGCACCACCCCGTCCGCTTCTCCATGCATAAACTGTCTGACCTCTGGCTGGGTTGACTGCCGCAGTTCTTCCGGCGTACCACAACCAATCACTCGCCCGCCGGCGATCAGGTAAACATAATCTGCAATTGAGCATGTTTCCTCAACATCATGCGAAACGATAATGGTGGTGGTATGCAAAAGTTGATTCAAACGCTTGATCAATCGCACCAGAACTCCCATGGATATGGGATCCTGTCCGGTAAATGGCTCATCGTACATCATCAATTCCGGATCCAGGGCAATCGTTCGCGCCAGGGCAACACGGCGAGCCATCCCGCCGGATAACTCGGAAGGCATCAACTGTGCGGCACCCCGCAAGCCAACTGCCTCCAGTTTCATCAGGACGATATCACGCAACATGGCTGCATTGAGACGGGTATGCTCGCGCAAGGGGAAAGCCACGTTATCAAACACGGAAAGATGTGTAAACAAGGCGCTGTTTTGAAACAGCAAACCCATTTTACGCCGCAAGGCATACAGTGCCTTGCGAGGCAGCTGGTGCACATTGCAATTATTAATCCTGATTTCACCCGAATCAGGCTCAAGCAAGGCACCGATCAAGCGCAGCAAGGTGGTTTTGCCACTGCCGCTGGGGCCCATGATTGCGGTTATTTTCCCGCGCCTGACCTGTATATCAACACGGTCAAAAACAAGCTTGTCATCATGAGAGAAAGTCAGGTTGGTGATATCCACCAGATTATCATGCATTCACGTGGTTCCAGAATTCACTTTCATTGATTATATACACGTGATCGCAAATATTGCCAATTTCAGGTCTACTTTTTACATCTCTGGCGTAAATGAATGGTCAGATGGCAACTTTTCCTGCCCGGCACGGTGACTGTCTTTTCCGTCCCCGGATTGAGCAAACCATTTGAAAAAATTTCTGGCTCCCTCGACAAGTTCTTCACGCACTTTCTCGTCCCGCTCAACACTTTTTTCCAGTCTGTCCGCTGTTTTATTCAATCTGTTATCGACTTTTGCAAGATCATTAACCAATGAAGAAAAGTCCTTTTTACCTGCGTTGACGTCATCGATATGCTGCATCATCAAATCCGAAAACTGCGCCCTGGATGTTTCATCACGGGTAAAATTCACTGAAAAAATTTCCAGCATGCGCCCAATCTGTTGATTATGCTTCCGCAGATTGTCAATCTGTGATGCAAATTTATCTGCATCAGAGTGAAGCTCAATATTCATCTGCCGCAGCTCTTCCAGCATCATTTTGTACTGACTGGCAATGCCGTCAAGTTTTTGATTTTCCTCATGCAACTCCTGATTGTTTGTTTTAAACTGCTCTACTTCACTTGACAGCTTGTTACAAGTTTTTCGTAACTCATTTATAGTCATGGCATAAGTATTGAATAATAATTGTAAAGATGCCGTAAAATGATCCTGATTCATCATGCTGTATTTGTGATGATTGTCCAGAACAAGACTGGCCATGCTGCACAACAGCGCACTAAAAATGGTTGCACTGATAAACAGGGCGCTTTGCACCATAGCCCCAAGCAGCAATAACCCCCCGAAAATGACCAGACCGCCCCCAATGCGATACCAGAGAGAAACGCGATTCCACATCCATGCCACCTGGGTAATCACACTCTGGTTTTTTTTCATTTCTTCAATCAGCGATTCCATGCTGGCAACGGTATTCTGCAAATCCGCTGAACCAACCAGGGGATTTTCGATGTCGTGATTCTTGTTATGGCTATAGTCCATAAAGATACATCCTAGAATTGATCAGATAAAATCAGAGTGAGGATTTTATTTGCCAGCCATACAAAATACAATGATTTTATATCAGGAAAAAATCAGGCGTCACCCCTGGCGCAGCGAGGGACCTCCCGATGATGACACAGTTTCATATCCCGGGGTCTCGGACGAGAATTCAGACTCGATAACTGCTTCTGGTTCTGAAACAAAGAACTCGTATGTATTTCGCGCTTTCCGTGACCCGACACACGACAATTTATAACGCTCAATATCAGCCGATATCAATTCACTCAATTTGGTATGCAAGTCAGGATCCGCAGGAGTCAGTTCGATTACGATATCGGTAATTTTCTCAGGACAAACGCCGTTATTCGTCAGCATATATGCACCCAATAACGTTGCAGCCATCTGCCGCAGATGCTTTGCAGGTGCATTTTTATCCAGAATCCCGGAAATTTTTTGCTTGTCGTAATCAACTATAAACGCCGTGTTTTTAAAAGGTTGTTCATCGTTTAAGGGTGGCATTATTACATTAACGCCTGATTTGGTTGACTGAACACTCCATTTTTCAGCCCCGTCATTATTTTCAGATAATTTACCAAAGAAACTGTCCTGAAATGATTCTGGCTCCAGGTTTGCAGCTGAATTGCCAGTCTTATTCACGGGCACAAGTGTTATCGTTTGAATATTCGCCGTTCCAGCATCATCTACTATAGCGTTGATAAGTTTTTCGAACTGGTTGGGAATACCGGAATCCTCAGGAACATATTTCCTGGCATTATTTATAGCAGACCAGGCAGCTTCCCATGATTTTTCCATCCTGTGAGTAGCACTAATATCCAGCCAGACATCAGTCAGAACCTGAGCATCTTCCGTTTTTACAAGAACATCTGAAAAAGCCTTTCGTGCTTCAGCAAAACGATTTTGATCGAATAGAAAATACCCATATTTTCCCAGGCACTCAGTCAAATTTCCAGTAATCATATTTTTTTGTGCAATATCATCAGCACGACATACTGTTAAGGCTATATTATATAATTTAATAGCTTGACTAAAATTCAAGTCGATTTCTTTTTCTTTCCCTATTACTATTTCAAGTGCCTCGATATATTTCTCATGCCAGCCAGCGAAAGTGTTTAAAAAGGTAGGATCGGTCTTACAAATTTTAAGTGCATTTATTAGAAGAATTTTTGCCTTATTGAACAGCTTAAAAATATCATCAAGAGTTTGTTCCGGCTCATGTTCGGCTAATTTTTGTTCAGCTGATTCCATGTAGGTACGTGCAAGGTTATGCCAGGCAGGAGCACCAGAAGGATAAAGATTAATAGCCTTAGTATAAAATTCGATCGATTTATCGTATTCATGTACAGCCTGATAGCATTGCCCAAGCAGATCAAGTGCGTACGCCCGGTTTTCAACTTCTGCCTCGTTGTCTTTATTTAATTCAAGATACTTGTCTACATAAGGAATAGCTTCGGCTTGCTCTTCACATAAAAAAAAGGATTTTCCCAAAAACAGGTAACTTTCTGCGTCAACTTGCTCAGTATTATTAATGGCTTGTAGAAAAAAACCTTTCGCTTGCTCATACTCACCATTATTGTAAGCGTTCACACCATCCGAATGAAAATTAGGCATATTTAAAATCCTGCACAATTGAAATTGCGCAGTATTTTATCAGAAAAATAGTCTTTACTCAAGGAATAAGCAGACACAAATTGCAAAGACGTTCTGCAAATTTTATGTTAAAATACCTACATCTTTTCATCTGGCGACCCATACCCGCATGAATTTTTGCAAACTCGGACTGGCTGTTATTGAAACAGAAGCCCAAGCTATTTTTGAATTATCACAACGCATTGATCAGCGCTTTGAACACGCCTGCGAATTGCTGCTGGCCTGCAAGGGACGCATCGTGGTCACTGGCATGGGCAAGTCCGGGCATATTGGCAAAAAAATTGCCGCCACATTTTCCAGCACCGGCAGCCCGGCTTTTTTTATGCACCCCGGCGAAGCCAGTCACGGCGATCTCGGGATGATCACCCGCCAGGATATCGTTCTGGCCATTTCAAACTCAGGCTCAACCCATGAACTGCTGATTCTGCTTCCCCTGCTAAAACGACTTGAAGTGCCTCTCATTACACTCACCGGCAACCCGGAATCCATGCTGGCGAAAAGTGCCGATATCAATCTGGATGTCAGCATTCACCAGGAAGCCTGCCCCCTGGGCCTGGCTCCCACAACCAGCACCACCGTTTCACTGGTGATGGGCGATGCGCTCGCCATTGCGTTATTACAGGCACGAGGCTTCAGCGCCGAAGACTTTGCCTTGTCCCATCCCGGCGGAACACTGGGCAAACGCCTTTTATTGCGTATTGATGAAATGGCGCATACAGGGGATGAATTACCACAAGTTTCTGAACAGGCCACGATTCGCACGGCACTGCTTGAGGTCACAGCAAAAAAACTCGGCATGACCTGTGTCGTAGACAACCAGGGAACTCTGACCGGAATTTATACTGATGGCGATGTGCGTCGAACCCTGACCATGGATTATGACATCAACACTACCCCCCTGAGCATGGTGATGACACGCAATTGCCGGACTGTCCAAAAGGGCTTGCTGGCAGCTGAGGCACTGGCCATCATGCAGAAATACAGCATTACTTCCCTGGTCATCGTTGATGATCAGAACGTACCGACAGGGGTAATCCACTTACATGATTTATTGCGTGCAGGAGTTTACTGATATGAATAACGTACTGGAAAAAGCAAAAAACATCAAATGCATCATCTGTGACATCGATGGCGTATTAACCGATGGCCTGATTTACATCGATAACCATGCCAATGAATTAAAGGCATTTAATATTCAGGACGGACTGGGCCTGAAACTCCTCATGGCTGCAGGCATTGAAGTGGCCGTCATTACCGGCTCCAAAAATGCGGTAATCGAACACCGCATGAAGCAACTGGGCATTCAACATTATTTTACCAATCAAATCAACAAACAAGCGGCATTCCAGGAGCTGAAATCCCGCCTGAATCTCAATAATGAACACTTTGCCTATGTTGGCGATGATTTACCTGATCTGCCCATCATGAAGCAGGTTGGATTGAGTGTTGCCGTGGCAAATGCTGTTCGACAGGTCAAGGATATCGCTGTCCTGAATGCCGAGCTGCATGGAGGCCGTGGTGCGGTGCGTGAAGTTTGTGACCTGATTTTACAGGCACAAAACAAGCTTGAATCAGCACTAGAGAAGTTTTTAGCAGCATGAACGCAGCAAAGCAGGCTGTATGGCTGTTGATCGCTTTGATTACCCTGGCCATTTCGGGCTGGTATTTTGCCAGCTCGCCAAAACAATTCAAACTGGATCATCAAACCCTGACGACCACTCCTGACACAATCATCAGTCAGTTAACGGTACAACAGTTCGACGCCAGAGGCGAGCTGAGCCATTACCTGCGAACACCGTTATTGACCCACACGCCGCTGAATGATGTTCATCAGTTGTCCTCACCCCATATCCTCATTGCCAGACCAAACCAGCCGGCCTGGGAAATTGACGCAAAAGACGCCACTGCCCTGCATAATGGCGAACAAATTACCTTTCATCATGATGTCATTATCCACCAGCAGGAAGCTGCGGACCGTCAGGCAACCACCCTGACGACCGAGGAGCTGACGTACTTGCCAAAACAGCAGCTGGCAATTACTCACAAAGAAATCACCATGGTACAGGCAAAAAATACTGTCCAGTCTACCGGCATGAAAGCCTGGCTTGCTGAAAATCGGGTTCAGTTATTAAACCATGCTCGAGGAACGTATGTACCGACGCACGGATGAACATTCAACATCAATCTGCACATGGATGGCGGTAATATTAATCAGCCTCTGTACCCAATCTTTTGCCCTGCCTGACGACAGCACCCGAATGGTCAACCTGAGTGCCGGTTCTGCAAACATCAACCAGCAAAACCGCACGGGTATTTATTTGCACGATGTAACACTCGACCAGGGTACAACCCATATCCGCGCAGAAGAAGCCATTACCCGGTTCAATGATAAAAACCAGCTTGTTTTGGCGGTTATCAAAGGGAATCAAACCACCCAGGCTCACTACTGGACACTTCCGGCCACAGACAAACCTCCGGTGCATGCCTGGGCCGACACGATAAAATATTATCCGGAACAGCATCTTGTTGAACTGACAGGCAATGCTCGTGTAGAACAAGGGGAAAATTCCTTTGCTGCAGCCGAAATCAAATATGATACACTGGCTCAACATGTGGTATCGCAGGGCTCAAATAACTCCCGGACCACCATTATCATCCATCCAGGAAAAGATTCATGAAGGAACTGGCAGCCCATCATTTAAAAAAATCATTTAAAACCCGCACCGTGGTCAATGATGTCAGCCTGCATATCAAACAGGGAGAGTGTGTTGGTTTACTCGGACCTAACGGAGCAGGAAAAACCACTTGTTTCTATATGATCGTGGGCTTGCAATCCTGTGATAAAGGGCAAATCATCCTGAATGGTGAGGATATTACCAAAACCGCCATGCACCAGCGCGCGCGCAAGGGGATTGGATATTTACCCCAGGAAGCGTCTGTATTCCGGAAAATGTCCGTTAGCGACAATATTTTATCTATTTTACAACTGCGCACTGATCTTGACGACGATCAACGCATGCACAAACTGGAACAATTACTGCTTGAATTCAATATCACCCATTTACGCAAAAACCTCGGCATGAGCCTGTCCGGCGGTGAAAGACGCCGGGTTGAAATAGCCCGGGCACTCGCCATTGAGCCGGCATTTATCCTGCTCGACGAACCGTTTGCCGGGGTGGACCCCATTTCGGTACTGGATATCAAAAAAATTATTTTACATTTGTGTGAAAAAAACATTGGTGTATTAATCACGGATCACAATGTTCGCGAGACGCTGGATATTTGTGAGCGAGGGTATATCGTCAGCCAGGGCAGAATACTGTGCGAAGGCACACCTGCGGAGATTCTGGCAAACCAGCAGGTTCGAGCCGTATATCTTGGTGAAGAGTTTTCGCTTTAGCAGTGCTAAAATTAACTTGTCAGCATAACCTTTTGAGTCCGGAGCATCATGAGCATCAGTGTATTTGATCTATTTTCCATTGGCATCGGCCCATCAAGCTCACACACGGTAGGCCCAATGCTGGCTGCCGGCGAGTTTTTGCAATTACTTGAAAAAAATCACTGCCTTGCCAAAACCCGCCGCCTGAAAACCGAACTGTACGGATCCCTTGCGCTCACTGGCAAGGGACATGGCACGGACACAGCCATATTAAATGGCCTCGAAGGCAAATTACCGGAAACCGTTGTGCCTGAAACCATGGTGCCGCGTGCAAAAGAAATTATCGCAAGCCAGACCTTGCGTCTTGCTGGCCAAACAGACATTCCATTTCATGAGCACGATGATTTAGTCCTGTTACAAAAGGACGTTCTGCCCAAACACACCAATGGCATGCGCTTTACTGCATATGATGCAAAGGATAATCCATTACGCAGTCAGGTGTATTATTCAATTGGGGGCGGGTTTATCCTGACTGAAGAGGAATACGATCACCCGCCAGCTAACCCGCATACCGTACCCTATCCTTTTGAAACCGGTCAGCAATTGCTGGATCTGTGCCGAAAACACAAGCTCTCAATTTCTGAATTAATGATGGAAAATGAACGAAGCTGGCGCGATACAGCAGCTATTCATAAAGGAATTCTGGCCATTGCAAAAGTCATGGATACCTGTATTGAAAACGGTTGCCATCATGAAGGTATTTTGCCTGGTGGACTGCATGTTAAACGCCGCGCACCTGAATTATATAAAAAAATCAACGAAAACAAGTGTGTGCCCAGCATTTACGAACGCTCGGACATCATGAATCGGCTGAACATGTATGCCATGGCTGTTAATGAAGAAAATGCGGCCGGGGGGCGCATCGTCACAGCCCCTACCAACGGGGCAGCCGGTATCATTCCTGCCGTACTCAGGTATTGTCAGGATGCTCACGAAAAGCTGGCCAATGAAGACGTTTACACCTATTTCCTCACCTCGGCCGCGATTGGAATTCTTTATAAAAAAGGCGCATCCATTTCAGGCGCCGAAGTCGGCTGTCAGGGAGAGGTCGGCGTTGCCTCCTCAATGGCTGCAGCCGGTTTAACTGCCGTCCTGGGCGGTACAATCGAACAAATTGAAAATGCTGCTGAAATCGCCATGGAACATCATCTGGGCATGACCTGTGATCCCGTCATGGGGCTGGTGCAGATCCCCTGTATTGAACGCAATGCCATGGGTGCCGTGAAGGCGGTAAATGCATCCCGCATGGCCTTGATTGGCGATGGTCAACATCAAATATCACTGGATAAAGTCATCAGAACCATGAAACAAACCGGTCGTGACATGCAAACCATCTACAAGGAAACCTCGCTTGGCGGACTGGCAGTTAACATGCCGGAGTGTTAATCATTCCTCGCTCGCACCCCTGTCGACAAACATGAACCACTGAACCACCGACTGTTCTTTTATGATCTATACTTATTCTATCAGGGTATGGATTAAGCAATGTATGAACACAGTCACCAATGCCATCGATGCAGTCAATGATGAATCCAGTGCTGTGGATGTGGCAGTTATCGGTCTTGGTCCTGGTGGACTTGCTGCTGCTCCGGAAGCAGCAGCAACTGGTAAACAAGTGCTTGCGTTTACCGACCGAACCCAATATATCAGGGGACAGCGGCTGGTGCTAACTCCCGAAACCGATATGTATTTACGGGATCTGATTGATGAAAACGACCCGCTCGACCATCCCTTCCTGGACAAGCTTGATTCAGAATATACGATGCAAACAAAAGATATCGAACGGTTTTTATTTCGAAAATGCAGTCATTTTCCCAACATTACTATTGTTACTATCAACAAGGAAAATCCAGTCACACAAATTGGTACAGGGGAAATGCAAACCGCCAACTTTATCCAGCTCCAGAATAAAGAAAAATTTTACTGCCGGAATATACTCGCTGCAGATGGAGCAAAACATGTTGCTGCCAGCATTCTGAATGCCAGTTTAAATGCCGGGATTGAATACACCATGGCACCACTTCAGGAAAGGTATAAATACCATGGTGTCGTGCAGCTTCGATTAAAACCGGGCGAAAAAGCCGGACAACCTGAAACTGAAAACCAAACCTTTAAAGCCAGGCTTGCGCATGCGAAGCAAGGCTGGAAAGAACCATATTTTCCCAACAGCTATATCTTTACCAACAAGAATGAAAACAAATTTTATTTCGCTGGAGAAATACCCAAAATAATCTTTGATGCCCCACAGGAAACAAGAGGGAAATTACTGAAAAAATGGGCATGTGATGAAATTTTCAGAAAATATGGCGTAAGCGAAGATCAACTGGAATACCATACCAGTAAAAAGTCTCCCGAAAAAGATCGTCTGCAGGCTCTGGTATTTGAAATGAATATTATCGCGAGTAACAAAGCAACGTATCAGCTGGCAAACGGGATGTTTGCCCTGATTGGCGACGCACGCCGCACACCAAATTATTTTGTTGCACACGGCCTGAATGATGCCATAGCCGGAGGTATCGCCTTTGCATCTGCACTCAAAACCGGTGATTTCAAATCTTTCGAAGTAAAAATTAACCAAATGGATGACAATGTAGAGTTTCAAATGCAACTTGTGAGTGATTCCAAAAAATCAGCCCTGGTAAGATATGAAGAAAAACTCATAACCTTGCTTGAAGAGCTCATCGATCACTTGAAACAGGATTTTTCCAGCCACGAACAGGACATTCTGCACCTCATCGACGCTAAAAAAGAACTTGAACATGATGGCAGCCTGACGAAAATGTATGAAATCGTCAATACGATTCAAAGCACTACAGAAAACAACGACACCAGCGTTCTGCTTCGAGGATACAACTGCCTGACATCAAAACTCGAAGCAGATCACATCATGAAAAAATCAGCCGATATTCTGGATAAAATTAAAGGGGAAATGGATAAGATTTATCGTCAGGACCACTGAGCTGCCCCGATTCAAAAATAAACAGCACCCAGTATTGCAGGACTTCTCGCTCCGGTAATCGCGGTCAAATCAACCGGAATTTGATGTATCGTTTTATGAGCCAGCCATGCAAACATCATCGCCTCCAGAAAATCCGGATCAACACCAAATTCTTGAGTGCTCCCCACCTCCAAAGCAGGCAACAGCGAACGCATGGTGTTCAGTAATACGATATTGTGCACTCCGCCGCCACACACCACAACCCGCTGGATATTCCGCTCATCTTTGCGGATAGCCTGACAAATTGTCGTTGCTGTCAATGCGGCCAGTGTAGCCTGAACATCCTGACAGGAATACTCCGGGTGCAAATGCGTCTCAAGCCAGGCTTGGGAAAAATATGCCTTGTCGAGGCTTTTGGGCGCAGGTAATGCAAAATAGGGATCAGCCAGCATGGAAGTTAATAGCGGCTCAATAATGCGTCCTGTAGCAGCCCATTCGCCATTGACATCGTATGACTTGTCCAGATGCTTTCGAATCCAGGCATCCATCAGGCAGTTGCCAGGCCCTGTATCGTATCCGCGAACCTTTACACCCTGAGCCAGAAAAGTAACATTGGCTATGCCACCAATATTTATCACTGCAGTGGGCGTGTCCATATCACCAAACAAGGCATGATGATAAACCGGTGCGAATGGAGCACCCTGACCGCCCATCACCAAATCACGTGTTCTGAAATCAGCAACCACCTGAATACCGGTCATCGCCGCAATCGTATGCGCACAACCCAGTTGTACCGTATAGGGAATATGAGCCGCTGCATCATGACATATCGTTTGACCATGGCTGCCGATAGCAATAACCTGTTCAGGTCTTGTTTTCGCTTTCTCCAGCAATTGCAGGACAGCAGCAGCGAACTCCCGACCCAGAACGGTATTCAGCTGACTCAATACAGCAGCACTGGTTGGCCCGGAAAGTACCGTATGCAAGCGCTGTTGGGCTTCCAGACTATAGGGACGGGTCAACCCTGCAATCAATGCACCGGTATTCATATCAACCAGTGCGGCATCGATCCCGTCCATGCTTGTTCCAGACATCAATCCAATAAATAATTGCATTGTCATTTCCCTAACCTATCGTGTTTAACCTGCAGGAGCCGTCATGTATATCTCTATCAGGACAATCTGAAACATTGATAAAAATTTGCCGTAGTAATAGCGGCAACTTCCGCATAATCGATATTGCGCAGTGCACATATTCCTTCCGCAACATGCCTGACCAGCGCCGGATGATTCTGCTTGCCGCGAAATGGCACCGGTGCCAGATATGGAGCATCGGTTTCAATCAAAAGCCGGTCCAGAGGCACTTTTCTGGCAACATCATGCAGGATTGTTGCGTTTTTGAAGGTGACAATTCCTGAAAATGAAATATAAAAATTCATATCCAGTGCACGACGTGCAATGTCCCAGTTTTCTGAAAAACAATGCATGACGCCCCCGATTTCAGACGCTCCTTCCTCGCGCATCACGGCCAGTGTATCCTCCGCAGCCTGACGGGTATGAATAATCAGGGGTTTTGAGGACGCAATAGAGGCGCGGATGTGTTCACGAAATCGCTGCCGCTGGTTTTCCAGTGCGGCTTCCGTTTCAGTTCGATAATAATCAAGACCGGTTTCACCAATCGCAATACAGGAAGGATGCGCTGCCAGTTTCACC